>JALYZL010000294.1 GCA_030948875.1 Actinomycetota bacterium | reverse complement strand
GGGCTGCGCCGCGCCACCGGACGGCTCCGCCGCGCCACCGGCGGGCTCTGCCGCGCCGGGTGCCGGCGCCTGGCCGCTCGCATCGGTATCGCCGGCCAGTTTCTCGACGACGCCGGTCGCCTTCTGGCCCGCCTTGGCAATCTGCTCGCTGTACTTCCCGCCGGTGCGCTGGTCGGCCACGGTGCTGGCGCGGTCGACCGCCCCGGCGATCTGGTCCTTACGCTCCGCAACTGCCTCCTGCGCCTGCTTGGCCAGATCCTTGAACTTGTCGCCGAATCCCATCGCGGTCCTTTCGCGGTTTGCTGTTGTCAGGATCGTAGTCCTCTCCGCGCGCCGGCCGCAGCGCAACCTCTCGCGCGTTAGCTCGCCCGGCCATCGGGAATGTTATGGCTCGACGGGCCGTCCTGTGGCTTAGATGGCCTAATGAACTTCATAGGCCCCATCCCAGATCACCGACACCCAGCACAAAGGAAGCGCCGATGAAGAACTCAGCCCTCAACGCCGCAGCCGCTCAGCGGGCAGCCCGCGACAACTCTCCGTTCGCAAAGATCGGCCTCACCCATCTCGTCGACGAGATGATCGACGGTTACGTGAGCTGGCGCGAGGCGTGCGCCGCCGTCGATATGGCTTATGACAACTGGGACCGCGCAGCGCGCGGGGACGGCGAGCTCGCGTTCACCGCCTACAGGGCTGCACTGGACCGCGAAGAGCGCGCTGCCGCGGGCTATCGAAGCCTCGCTGAGCGCATCGCCCTGCCTTGAAGACGGCCGGGCGGCCTGAGCGCTTGCTGGCGAGTCGTCCCGCGAGCACGGCGACGGTGGCCAGCAGCACGATCACCGAGGCGGCCACCAGGCAGAGCACGACGGGGAACCGCCAGCTCGGGGCCTCGCCGAGGAGATGGTCGACGCGGACCAGCGAACATTAGGCTTTCCCGGTCCCTCCGACATACGGTAGTACGTAGCCGAGCGCCGCCGTGCCGCTGGGGCAGCGTGAACGCGACGCCTCCCGTTGCGATTGCTACACTTCGTCGTAGATGCCCACCCGGAAGGCCAAGAGCCCCGATCCTGACGCGGTGCCGCCGGCGCTCCACGAGCTCGAGTCCCAGGTCATGGAGGAGCTGTGGAGCTCGCGTGAAGCCCCGGTTCGGACGGTCATGGACGCGCTCAACAAACGCACAAGCAAGAAGCGCGCGTACACGACCTACATGACGATCATGGCCCGGCTGCACAAGAAGGGCCTCCTCGTCCGCCGGCGCGAGGGCAAGACAGACTTCTATGCCCCGACCCACGACCGCGACGAGTACATGGCCCTGCGCGCGCGCTCCGAGGTCGAGGATCTCGTCGCTCAGTACGGGGACGTCGCGCTCAGCAACTTCGCGCAGCAGATGGCCGGACTCGACCCGGCGCGGCGCCGCGCGCTGCAGCGCCTGGCCCGCAAGCCCTGACGCCACGAACTACGCTATGTAGTAGATTGCCGTGCATGGACGACAAAGGCAGCAGCACTCGGCCCCGCCTAAGCCCCGTGGACGGGACCGGCGGCCGCCTCGCATGCGGAACCGGCGACCCGGTCGCCGGACTCGTCGTTCTCCCGGTGGCCATCCCCACCACCGCGTCCGCGCGCTAGCAAAGCCCCCGGCGGGGTGCGAACCCTGATCCCCGGTCGCACTCCGACCGGACGCCGCCTGCGATGCTGTGTAGTAGATGCCCTGTATCTGCCACGCTGCGTCGTAGTGAGACTGATCGTCAATAACTCACTTCAACTCCGCCATCATTTCGGGGCGACTGGCGCTTTGGCGGCGCCTTGGCGCTTGGTCTCGTGCCCAACGCATGACCCCGCTGTCACGCGCCCGTGACGATTTCGCAGCTGGTTGCGGAGGGTGTCGTCTTTCCGGACTCATGATGTCCGCGAAAGCCAGCGGCCCCCCCGCTGATTCAAGCGGGTGACGCTGCCGTCACGCGCCCGTGACGATTTCCCGGCTGGTCGCGGAGGGTGTGGTCTTAAGCCACGCAGGATGGCGGCCAGTGCCACCGGCCCCCCTCCGAGGGCTCGCCGGACGCCGCGGCTCGCCCGGCCAGCCGCGGCTCGCCGGGCGCGGCGGCGATGCGCTTGCGTTTAGGTGCCTCGGGCAACGGGTTCGCAGCCCCCACGGCTTTGAGCAAGCTGCCGACATCGGTCTTCTTCACCGGGGTAAGGACATCACCGACCCCACCAGAGCACCGACCAATCCGGCGCGCCCGACGTCAGCTTCGGCTTTCTCCCCCAATGGCGCCCCCCAGTTCCAGAAGATAACCGCCCGGGTCGCCCTAACAACTGCTCCCCGCGCCTTGGCCGCCGGGGAGGAGTTTGACGGGTGGCGTCAGTAGCCGCAGTTGCTCGCGGGCGCCTGCACCGGGGTTGGGCTGCGAGGTGCTCGGGGCCGCGGTGGTCGTGTTAGGCGGTCCCGCTCTAGCCGAGGATGAACCACAGGGCGCCGATGGTTCAGGTTCTGCCCCTTGACGCTGCCGGCGCTGTGGTCGCCGACGTAGTAGTAGAGCGGATGGCCGTTGTAACGAGACTGGCGCGCCGCCGGGCCCGAGACCGACGGACTCGCGTTCCGCGTGTATCACCCCGCGCTTTTACATCGCCGGCCCATTGGACGACTACGTCAGCTGGCGTGAGGCGTGCGGCACCGTGGCCGTGACCTTTATGGGGCGCCCCCCCGGAAACCCGTGATCGCCCCCGTAGGTCCGCGCCGCCTGCTCTTCGCGGTCGAAGGCCGAGACGAGGCCGCGGGTGTTCTGGGTGCTGCGGATCGGCAGGGGTTGGTACATGTCGCTTGGCTTTCCTCGTGGCGAGTCTGGATTACGACGCCGTGTCGTACTCATAAATCCCTAGCCGTACACGGGCGTCGAAACGGTCCCAGGCCTGACAGGTTCCACGATGCCCTGTAGTAGTATCTGGCTCACCGTGCTCACCGACACAGATCAGCACCGGCGCGTGCGGGATCGCCAGGCGAAGACGATGTCGACGCGGGGCTCGACGCCCTGTGCGACTCCGTCGCGACGCGGCGGATGAGTCTCGCGCGCGGTCAGCCCGCGATCCGCGCGAGCAACGCCGCGAGCTGGTCGCGCTCGCGGCTGTCGAGGTCGGCGAGCAGTTCGTCCTGAGCGCGCTGCGCCACCCGCTCGGCTGCACGCAGGGCGTTGCGGCCCGCGGTCGTGGCCTGCAGGGAGTGGACGCGGCGGTCGGCGGTGTTGCGACCGCGCTCGACGTAGCCCACGCGTTCTAGCTCGTCGACCACGGCGACGATCGTCGTGCGGTCGATGACGAGCCTCTCGCCAAGCGCGGCCTGGCTCAGCGGGCCGTCCTCGGTGATCACCGCAAGCGCGCCAAAGCTCTTCGGGGCCAGGTTGAGCGGTGCCAGGGCGTCCTGGAAGCCCGCGTGAGCGCGCAGGTGGGCCCGATAGAGCAGGAACCCTGTCCAGCGCACGAGCCCCGGGGGGAAGGCCATTCGCTCATGCTTAGTCAGCGACATTGATCATCAGTGTATCTGATCTTTGTGTATGCTGACGACAGTTCGCGATCCCCGGAGGTGTGTGATGGACCGAAAGTGGTGGACCCTCGTCGCCGTCAGCATCGGCACCTTCATGCTGCTGCTCGACATCACGATCGTCAACGTCGCCCTCCCGAAGATCCAGACGGGGCTCCATTCGAGCTTCGTCGACCTCCAGTGGGTCGTCGATGCCTACGCGCTCACGCTCGCCGCCTTGCTCCTCACGTCGGGCTCGCTCGCCGATCTGCTCGGGCGCCGACGGATCTTCGCGATCGGCCTTGTGCTCTTCTCGGCCGCCTCGCTCCTCTGTGGCCTCGCCCAGTCGCCGCTCATGCTCAACCTGTCGCGTGGTGTCCAGGGCATCGGCGGCGCGATGATGTTCGCGACCTCGCTCGCGCTCCTGGGACACGCCTATCGCGGGCGCGAGCGCGGAACCGCCTTCGGCGTTTGGGGTGCGGTGACCGGCCTCGCGGTGTCGGTCGGACCCGTGGTCGGCGGCGCGCTCACCGACGCCTTGAGCTGGCGGTGGATCTTCCTCGTCAACGTCCCCATCGGCGCCGTCGCCCTTGCCCTCACCCTCTCGAAGCTGGACGAATCGCGCGATCCTCTGGGGGCTCGTCTCGACATCCCGGGATTCGTGACCTTCACGGGCGCGCTCGCAACGCTCGTCCTCGGGCTCATCGAGTCGAGCCAGAAGGGATGGGGCAGCACCCTCGTCGAGGGGTGCCTGATCGCCAGCGTCGTCCTCATCTTGGCCTTCGTGGTCGTCGAGCGTCGGGAGCGCGCGCCGATGCTCGACCTCACGCTCTTTCGCCGCCCCGCCTTCGACGGCGCCTCGCTCGTCGCCTTCAGCCTGTCGGCGTCGCTCTTCGCGATGTTCCTTTACCTCACGCTGTATCTGCAGGATCTGCTCGGCCTCTCGCCCCTCGCCGCCGGGCTCCGGCTGATCACCCTCTCCGCCTTGATCCTCGTTACCTCGGCGATCGCGGGGCGCCTGACGACGGTAGTGCCGGTCCGGCTCCTCATGGGCGCAGGGCTCGCCCTGGTAGCGCTGAGCCTGCTCCTCATGCGGGGGCTCACCGCGAGCTCGCATTGGACGCACCTGCTCCCCGGGTTCATCGTCGGCGGCATCGGCGTCGGCCTGATCAACCCGCCTCTCGCTTCGACCGCGATCGCCGTGGTTCCGCCTCGTCAGGCGGGGATGGGCTCGGGCATTAACAGCACCTTCCGCCAGGTCGGGATCGCCACCGGTATCGCCGCCCTGGGTTCGATCTTCTCCAGCGAGATCCGCTCCCACGTCGCCTCGGGGCTACGAGCGGTGCATCAGACGGGCGCCCACGCGATCGCCGCGGCGATCGCCAACGGCCAGACCAAGCAGGCGATCGCCCATGTTCCTCCCCGGGCGCGAGCGGCGGTGGGCGAGATCGTGCGGACGAGCTTCGTCGCCGGCCTCAACGAGATCTTCCTCGTCGCCGCGATCGCCGCGGCCGTCGGGGCGGCGGGTGCACTTCTGCTCATCCGCTCGAGCGACTTCGTCGCCCAGACCGACGCCCAGCCCGACCTCAGCGCCGCGCCGGGGCCCGCGGCCGCGGCGGGATCGTGAGCAGGGCGGCGCTCGCGGCGGGCAGGGAGACGACGTAGGCGCCGATCGGTCCCGGCCCGGTGGGAGCCGGCAACGTGAGGGACGAGGTCGGCCCCGGCAACGTGCCGGTCAGCGTTTGCGTACCGAAGCTCTGACCGTCGAGGTTGATTCCGCTCGTCGCGTAGGCGCTGGGAGCTAGCAGGCGCTCGAGCGTCGCCGGCTCGCCCGTGATGGAGGTCCGGACGAGCACCGAGGTTGGCTGGGTAAGGCTGTCGTTGATGAGCGCGATACGGGTGTAGCGGTCCCTTCCCACCGTCGCCCATGCCCGCGTCTGGCCGGTGTGCTGCTGGATCGTCGTCAGCAGGGTGGAGCCGGGAGGGGCGGCTTTCGCGAACATCAGCAGTCCGTAGTACTCAGGCCGCACCGTCGCGGTCCAATGACCTCCCACGATGGCGAAGCCGAACAGCTGATTCGCCGTTCCCGGGAACGTGTGAATGTTGACGCCGTCGACGCCGTCCGACATGGCTTGGAACATCGCATTGATCCCCCACAGGGCGGAAGCGAACACGTCGCTCACCCCATGTTGACCGCCGCAGGTCACGGAGTTCATCTCGTCGATCCGGATCGGCACGCCGCGGCCGTGCGCCTGCGCCGCGTACCCGGCCATCCCGCCCGTCAGCTTGCTCGGCGGGCGCGGATTGAGGAGGTT
>JALYZL010000276.1 GCA_030948875.1 Actinomycetota bacterium | reverse complement strand
GTCCGCACCCGCGCGCGGCCCGCGCCGGCGCGGCCACCCGCCCCCTTGCTGGATCCTCACGAACCACACCAGCCCGGCCAGGCACAGCAAGCCCGCGACGTAGAAGTTCAGCCGCAGGCCGAAGTAGCGGGTCGAGGGGTCGATGCGCAGGCTCTCCTCGAACATCCGAAAGGCCGAGTAGCCGGCGACGTAGAGGGCGAAGAGGCCAGGGTGGCGGACCTTGCCGGTCTTGCCGAGCCAGATCAATAGGCCCGCCAACACGAGGTCGAAGATGAGCTCGTAGAGGAAGGTCGGGTTGAACGTCGCGAAGTGCTCGTAGCCCACGGGCCGGTGGGCGGGCGAGATCTCGAGTCCCCAGGGGAGCGTCGTGGGCTTGCCGAACAGCTCCTGGTTGAAGTAATTGCCGATCCGGCCGATCGCCTGCGCCACGAGGATGCCCGGCGCCGCGGCGTCCATGAAGTGGGGGATGTCGACGCCGCGCCGGTGGAGGACCCAGATCCCCGCGAGCGCTCCCCCAAGGATGCCGCCCCAGATCCCCAGGCCGCCTTGCCAGATCGCGAACGGCCCCCACCAGGTCTTGGGCATGAGGTTGAAGCTCGTGATGTCGAAGTACAGGCGGCCCCCGAGCAGTCCGGCCGGGAACCCCCACATCGCCACTTCGTAGACGAGCTCGCGCGATCCGCCCTCGGCCTCCCAGAGCCGGCGGCAGATGAGGATCGCCGCGGTCACGCCGATCACGTAGGCGAGCCCGTAGGCGTGGAGGAAGAGCGGGCCGATCCTGATCCCGTTCGCTGACGGGCTGGGGATGAAGGCGAGCAGGTTCATCGTTGCGTCAGTCGCGGGAGCACGTCGCACTCGATCGTGCGATCGACCGCAGCGCGACGAAAGGGTTCGAGCAGCTCGGCCGCCTTTTCATGGTAGCCGGACACCGGATCGTCGAGCGCGGTCCGGAGCGCGCCGGCAAGGTCCTCGGCCACGAGCCGCGAGTCGAGCGTCCGCGCCAGACCGAGCGCCGGGTAGGGCCCCGGGGAGGGCGTGCTCACGAGCATGCAGCCGTCGGCCAGCGCCTCGAGGGCGGCGATCCCGTAGTCCTCGCGGCGGGGAGCGGTGACGAGGACACGCGCGCGGCGCAGCAACGCGCGGTACTCGGCCGGGGCGAGCCGGCCGGCGACTTCGATGCCGTCGCTCGGCTCGAGCGTGTCGGTCCCGGCGACCACGAGCGTCTCCCCCTCTCGCCGCGCCTGCCGCCACGCCGCGAGGATCACGTCGAGCCGCCGCTTGACGGGATCGCCGGCATAGGCCACCGCGTCGACGTCGCGTGCCGCCCCCGTGAGGAGCGGTCCGGAGGGCTCGACGGGAACGGGCACCACCACCCGACCCGCGTGGCGGTCGCGCAGGGGAGCCATGGCGCCGATGCTCATCGGCATGACGAGCGGCGCCTGCGCCAGCCGGCGCCGCTCGACCGAGCGCTGCCAGACGCCGTGGCGCCCCGGGCGGTTCTCCCGCGCCGTCGAGTCGAGCCAGATCGCCCCCGGCGCCGGCCACAGAAGCGACGCCGTGATCGAGCAGTAGATGACCGCGCTGGGCTGGTGCGCGGCGATCGCCGTAGCCGCCGCTCGCCGCACGGCGATGGCCTCGGCGAGGTCGGTGAGCGCGAACGTCCGCACCCTGGGCACCGGTCCGGCAATGACGAGGACGGCGTGGGCACCGGCCCGCCCGAGCGCGGCGGTGAGCTCATGGGCCGCGGCCCGCCATCCGATGGTCGTGCCGAGCGAGACGACGAGGACATCGGCGTGCCCGCCGGGCACGGCTAGGCGCGCGGCTGGGCGCTACGCGGGCGCCGGGTCGAGCCGCCCTGCTCGTACAGGTTCGAGCGGAACCCGGGAGTGCGCACGAGCCGGATCGGTTTCAGGGGAGACGTCGGCTCGACGTAGAAGCGCACGCCGTCGCGTTCCTCGATGGCAGTCACCGCCGAGGCCTGCCGCCTCCACGCGAGCGCCCAGATGATCGCGAACCCGCTCGCCACGGCGGAGATCTGGGGCGCGAGAAGCGCGCACGCGCCCGCGCCGAGCGTCGACAGCAGCAGCGGCCACAGCCGGTTGAGCAGGGTCAGGCTGGGGTTGAGCTCGGGCAGCGTCGGCTGCGTGCGCGCGCTCGCGAGCAGCGTGGCGATGGGCGACGACGTCCCCGAGTGGCGGCCGATCCAGCCGCCGATCAATGCTGCGATCAGCCACCAGCCGCTGGCGACGGGAAGGAGCAGGCTCCCGAAGGC
>JALYZL010000258.1 GCA_030948875.1 Actinomycetota bacterium | reverse complement strand
AACGCCGTCTACGCCTGGGCCGCGCACCAGATCCTCGCCCGCCGGCTCCCCGAAGAGCGCCCCACCGACCCCGCCGAGTACGCCGCCGCCGTCCACCACGAACACCAGGCGCTGCGCCACGGCGCGCACCACAAGCTCATGCAGGCGTTCCACGAACCCGAGATTTACGACGGCACCGTCACCATCAAACGCGCCCGGCGCGCCGACAGCCAACTGCAGCTCGCCGACCCTGAGACCTGACCGCCATCTGCAGCGTGGCGAGCGGACCTGCGGGAGCTCGCCGCCCGGCGCGTCGTCTTCCCGCGGCGTTGTCGTTGTTGCCGACGGTCGGGATGAACTCTGATAACCGTCCGCGTCGCCGTCCTCAGTCGAGGCGGTCAACAAGCTGGCGAGGGGTGAGGATCTCGATATCGAGTGGGTCGTGATCGATTGCGAGGAGGTCGTCGTCACCGGTGACGAGCACGTTGGCGTGATGAGCGGTCGCGAGTGCCACGAGGTAGTCGTCGGGATCGCGGCAGACAGCGGGGTAGGGAGGTAACGGGTCGGCGAGGAGGGTGCTCTGGCCGGCGAGGTCGGCAAGGAACCGGTGCGCTTGGTCGCTGGTGAAGTACTTGCGCAGGCGAGGCCGAGCGAGCACGCTCGCGAGCTCACGCAGCAGCAATGCTGAAGTAACCAGCTCGAGCCGGCCGTCGAGCGCCGCGTCGAGGGTCTGCACCGACGGTGCGCTCGGGGAGCGAGCCAGGGCTGCGGAGATGAGTACGTTCGCGCCGGCAACGACGCGCAGCATCAGGCGGCTGTGTCGCGCTCAGCGCGGGCCGCTTCGAGCTCCTCGCGCGCGAGCGCGAGGGCTTGGTCTTCGTCGAGGTCAGAGCGCTCACGGATCTGTGCGAGGAGCGAGCGGAGGTCATAGGCGCGGATCGCGCGATCGATGATCTCGCCCTCGCTGAGGTGCGTCTCTGCGGCGTGAGCGCGAAGGATCGCGGCGACTTCTGCGTCGAGGTCGATGCTCACCTGTTGCCGGGCGGCCATGAGATCAAAGGCGATCGGCCCGCCCGCGGCGCTCAGCGGCGCCAGCGCCGGAAGGCGTCGATCCATTCCGCACCGTCCGGTCGCGGCACCGGAAGCGGCAGGTCAAGAATCGGGATCGCCTGCTTATGACCGTCACGGCGGCAGATCGCGACGATCTCATGCTCGACGGTCAGGTCAATCTTCTTCACCGTGACGGTGATCCCGAGCAGCTCAGTGTCGAAGGGAACTGCGAGGTGCTCGTCGAGCATCGTGAACAGACCGGTGATCTGCTCGTGGTCGTTGTAGGCGTCGACGGTGGATTCCTCGATTAACGCGTCAAGCCCGGTTCGAGTCCTCACGAGTGCCAGCGTAGGCTCGGTGGCGGACGCCTCGGCCTCCGCGGCTGCTCAGAAGGGGCCCGCTCTGCGGGCTTACGCCTTCGTGGCCGTGAGGTCCAGCAGCCACCGCGCCCGCGCGACGATCAGCTCGACGATCCTCCCGAGGATGGGCGCATCCCAGCCTGTGTCGATCAGCTGCTGCTGGGCATTTTCGCGCCGCGCCAGGCGCGTCGCACGCCATCTCGCGGAGGCGGCGGGGCCGCGGCGGCACCCAGCCCGGCCGCGAGCGCGAGATCCTCGAGCACCCCGGGTCCAGCCGGCGGTGTCGACGAGCGAGGGCGGGTGAGTGGTGCCAGCTCCAGGCGGTTATGACGTCGTGGTGCCGCCACGAGCCGTGCGTCCTGAGTACACCTCGTCGGATGTGCCGTCGATGTCGCGAAGCACGTCGAAGTCGGCCGGGGTACGGCGCCGGACGACCTCGCGCAGAGCAGAGTTAATCGTGGTGCTCTGGCCTTGTGTCCCGAGCGCCGTCGCGCTGCGGCGGGTTCGGCGTCATCGACGTCGGCGGTGGTGCGGGCTACGTGCATCACGTAGTCGGTGATGATGTTCAGTGAGTGTGATAGGGGCCCCGTGCAACTGCCCGCCCGTCGAACATTCCACAGGGGAACAATGAGCATCGGTTCTCACACTTACCGGGCACGTGGTCGTGAGGAGCGGCGCACCTCGTCGAGTTCGACGAGTGACCCGTTGGCTGTCGCTTCCCGTCGAACGAGCATCGTCTCGCCTGCGGCGTCGATGCCGGCCGAGCCTGTCACCTTCGTGCGGCGGCGGCCGCCGTCGCGGCCAGAGCGAGATCGAGGGCGGCGACGAGCACCCTCGCATGCTCCTCGCCGAACACGAGCGGCGGGCGGATCTTCAACACGTCGCCGAGGGGTCCGGTGCGGCCGACCAGGACTCCGTCGGCGCGCAGCGCCTCGACGATGGCCTTGGCCCGGGCGGGATCGTCGAGCTGCACCCCCACGAGCAGGCCGAGCCCGCGGACCTCGGTGATGCAGGCGTGGCGTTCGCGGAGTGCGCGGAGCTGCGCAACGAGCAGTCCGCCGACGCGGCCCGCGTGCGCGACGATTCGCTGGTCCTCGATCACGTCGAGCACCGCGAGCGCCGCCCGGGCGGCAGCCGGGTTGCCGCCAAACGTGCTGAAGACGCGGCGTGCGAACGCAAACTCCTCGACGATCTCGCTGCGGGTCAATACGGCCGCTACGGGATAGCCGTTGCCCATCGGCTTGCCGAGCGTCACGAAGTCCGGGGCGACGCCGAGCTGGGCGAACGTCCACAGGTGACTGCCGCCGCGGCCGTAGCCGACCTGCACCTCGTCTGCGACAAAGAAGCCGCCGGCAGCGTGAGTCGCGCGCACGGCGGCGGCGAGCCGCTCGGGCGTGAACGGGTGCACGCCGTCGCTGGTGAGGCCGGCGTCGATGAACGTCGCCGCCAGTGGATGGCCGGTCGCCGCGAGGCGTTCCGCCGCGGCAGAAACCTCACCGCCGCTGCCGTCGGCCGGGATGCGCGCAACGCGGTCCACCGAGAGGCCCTCGGGCCACTCCTCGGGCGACAGATCGGCGATCGCCGCCGTCACACCGTGATACGCGTGGCGGGTGACGATCGCGCCGTCGCGGCCGGTGACGCCCGATGCAATCCGCCAGGCGATGTCATTCGCCTCGCTGCCCGAGTTGACGAGCATCACGCTGTCAAATCCCGCCTCGGGCGGCATCGACGCGAGCAGGCGCTCCGCGAGCTCGACGAGCGGCTCGTACAAGTACCGCGCGTGGGTGTTGAGCGTCCGCGTCTGCCGCACGATCGCCTCGGTGACCCGCGGATGGCAGTGCCCCACCACCGGTACGTTGTTGTACGCGTCCAGGAGCCGCCGGCCATCCGCCTCGATCAGCCACGCGCCCTCCCCGCCCACGACGTGCACGGGATTCTCGTAGCTCAGACGGGTCAGCACGGAGCCGACGGCGTCGGATCGGCGCTGCACGAGCGCGTCCTTCGCCGCGAGCGGCGGCGCGGCGCCGAGCTCCTGGGAAAATCGCTCGCCGCCGAGCTCGCCGATCAGTTCGAGCAGCCGCCACGAGTCGTCGTCCCACGACTGGATGTACTCAGCGTTCTCCGGGTAGCGCGCGACGCGCCACGCGCTGATGACGACGATTGCGGCCAGGCGCGTCGCCACGAGGTCCCCGAGCACATCGAGCTCGGCCTGCTCGAGCGGGACGTGCGCCGAATAGCCGTCGACGGCGATGCGCGCGACCCGGAACACGTCCTCCAGAGGGCGGCCGCGGATCAGCGATGCGAGCGCGATCGCGAAATCCGAGACCTGTGCGGTGTACGCAGCGTCGCCGAAGTCGACGATGGCGGAGATGCGCCCGGGCTCGTCGAGCAGAACGTTGTCAAGGTTCAGGTCGCCGTGCACGACCTGTGCGCGCAGCAGCGGCCACCGCGGCGCGACACGCTCCTCGTAGCGGTCGAGCACGCGCTCGACGAGCCGCCGCCGCTCCACGTTGCCGATCGACCCGGTCAGCGGCCGTAGCTTCGCCGCATGGGCGAGATCCCAGAGAAGCTCACGGCCTGCCGCGGGATGGAAGAAGCTGCGAAGCGCGAGGTTCAGCCTTGCGTGCGTCGCGCCGTAGTCACGGACGGCTGCGTCCGAGAGATCCGGGCCGCCGTCCCGCCCTTGCAGCCGCTCGAAGAGGCGCACGAAATGCGTTCCCTCCGGCCCTTCGACGGTCGCTCGGTAGGCAGCCGAGCCGAGCTCCGTCGAAACGGCGCGAGGTCGTGCAACGGGGAGCGTCTCGTCTACGCGCGCGATGTGGAGGATCGCTTCGGCCTCGAGATCGAGCGTGGAGGCGTCTTCGCCGCGGTTCGAGATCTTCACGATGCCCGAACCGGCAGGCCCATCGATGAGGAACGTCTGGTCGCGCTCGCTGCCGAGGTTCGTGGCCACGCCGTCGAGCCCGAAAAGGTCGGACGCGATCTGCGCCACCTCGCCGGGACTGAAGCTCGGCGGTGTGGCTACGAGAACAGAGGCCATTGCACAATCTTATGTATCGCCGTAGAGGTCGATCCCGTGAGGCTCCTGGATGATGTTGCCGCCGTCCACCACGATCGATTGACCGGTCACAAAGCTCGCCTCGTCTGAGCAGAGGAACGCGATCGCGGCTGCGACCTCGTCCGCAGTGCCGGGCCGGCCAATCGGCGTATGGAGGGCAGCGACGAGCTCGTCGGGCTCCGAGGACGCCGTTTCGATCCAGCCGGGGGCGACCGAGTTCACCGTTACGCCGACGCGCCCGTTCTCGATCGCAATGGTGCGCATCAGCGCGTCCAGAGCGCCTTTCGCCGTGGCGTATGCCGCTGACCCGGGTGCCGTCACGAGCGGCCCCGTGACGGACGAGACCATCACCACCCGGCCATGCCGCCGCTCCCGCATCTCCGGCAGCACGGCCTGGGTCAGGTAAAAGGCGGTCTTCAGGCTGATTTCGAGCTGACGGTCAAGCGCCTCGGGCGGCAGCGCCACGAACGGCGCGCTCGGCGACGCGATGCCCGTCTGGACCATGCCCGCCGCGTTGACGAGGATGTCCACCGGCCCCTGCGCCCTCCGGGCGCCCACCGAGAGCCCGACGGCTTTGCTGCGGTCGGTCAGGTCCGCCACCAAAGCGAACACGCCGGCACCAAGCTCGGCTGCGCGGTCGTGGATTCGTTCGGTCGTCGAGGAGATCGAGACGCGAGCGCCGAGCCGTGCCAGTAGGCGCGCCGTCGCAAAGCCGATCCCGTCGGGGCTACCGCACCCGGTTACGAGCGCGTGACGGGCGGTGAGATCGAACGGCGCCGCGGCCATCAGATCACTCCGGAAATGCGGAATGCCTCGGAGACCGGCATCCCGTCGGCGAGCAAGTCGCGAACGAGGTTCTCGCCGACGACCTTCTCCTTCGCACGCGCAACGACCTGCTCACCGAGCTCAACCTGGATCACCACGATCCGTCGTGGTCGCCGGGTACGAGGTCGCCGGGTCTGATCCCGACTCCGCTGCAGGCGACCCGCCGTGGTCGATCCTGCCGCCCTCGTCGAGGAAGAGAAGGTGCATCCCGCCAGGCTAGCCAAGCTCGCGCCCGCCGCCCCCGGGCATGAAAGGAAAGCTTTGGCTCGATCCTTCCGAAAGACGCAGATGGGGATGGGACATACGTGGGCTTTCCCGAGCACCATCGTGCTCGAACTTGTCGTGCGGCGTTCGCTCAGTCTCGACGGAACGTGAGCCGTAGGTCCCCGGCGACGGCGTCGGCGAGCTTCTCGGGGACGTTGGCCCGCTCGGCGTAGGCCGGCCACTGCGAGACGACGTCGATCGCCTCGCGCAGGATGGCCTGCGCGCGTCCCCGAGGGAGCTTGGCGGTCTTCCCGGCGGCGATGAAATCCTCGACGCAGAAGTCGTCGCGTTTGCCGTTGACGCTCATCTGATGACGTGCGGTCCAGTCGCCGCTGGGCGCGTAGGCGTGCGTGACATCGTAGGCCGGGGAGAGACTGAACCGGCCGCCTCGGTCCATGATGTAGCTGACGTTCTTCGTGTGGTCGTCCTGGTTGCGAGCCACGACGTTGAAGACCATCCGTCGGTATTGCTGCTCAAACTCCACGGCGATCAATTCGAGCCGGCTCATCACGCCGAACGCCTCCTCGTAGGTGTGCACGGCGGCCTGCTTGTAGTCCAAGTGCGCGATCGCGGCGAGCGTCTGCACGTGCCTGCGGTTGCCGTGCTCGTCACGGTCAAACCGGCGGGTCATGAAGTGCCGGCGGCCGCCTTCGGGGAACAGCCGGCATTCGGTCATCTCGATGCCGAAGTCGCCGGCCATCAGCCAGTAGGCGTACTCGATGGTTCCGTACCCCTGCGGGTCGGCGAGCGCCTCGCGGTCGCGATTCTCGGCGACGCCATCGAGCTTGATGAGCCAGTGCCCGAAACCGGGGCCGAGGTTCAGCTGTCCGGAGCGGACCTCGCCCGTGTCAGGGTTGTAGGCGATGAGCGCCTTCGCGCGCGCGCCGCCGGCGCTGGTGCCGACCCGCAGGATGTCGCGCATCGCCTGACGGCGGCTGCCCTCCTCGAAGTTCGCGATGAACTTCTCGCGGTCGGCGAGCGCTTCTGAGGCGAGCTCAACGAGGGCGGCGACGTCGAGCGGGTGGTCCTCTTCGCCGTCCGGACCCTCGACGGGTTCATACTCGAGCGCGCCCATCGCACGCCTACCGACGTAACAGAGCCGTTCGACGGGGGTGAAGCTGGCCGGGGTGCGGCCCTGGGAGGCCAGCCAGGCGTCGATGAGCGCCTCTCCGTACTTGTCGGGGAGGGAGTCGGCGAGCAGGCCGGGGAGCCCGTGGAAGCTGTCAGCGCTCAGCCCAGGGAACGAGTACTCCGCGCGGCGCAACGGCATCGTCAGCGGCGCGACCTCGATGTGGCTCTCGATGAATCCGGGGGAGTACTGGAATCGGGCCGCACCGCCGTCATCCTCAGCGGTGACCGCCCCGATGCGGGTTCCCCACAGGTTGACGGCGGCGGTCGTCACCGCTCATCCCCCCAGCCGGTCCAGCCACCCGCGTCGCTGTCGTGGCGGCGGGTTTCGGGGCCGCGGGCGCGGCGCCGAGGCCGCCCCTGGGTCTCCAAGAGCTCGATCGGGCCTGGCCGGGCGGCGGGGACGGCCGTTTCGAGATTCTCGAGCAGGCCCAGTGCGCGGAGCAGCCGCAGCAGCGTGGTGAGGGTCACCGATTCGCCGCCTTCGAGCCGCTGCAAGGCGGTGCGGTTAACCCCAGCCTCGCGGGCTAACTCGGTTTGAGTCAGGTCCCGCTCGAGCCGCTGGCGGGCGATTCGGTGGCCGAGCTCTCGCAGCGCGGCCGCATCGGTGAGCTGATTTTGGATTCTCATAGCTAACGCGGTTGTTTCAATGCTTTATCTCAACTATTATCAATTAGTGATGTCTTTTTACAGCTCAAGCTTATCAAGTCTCAATGCTGTGACATCACATCCTTAAGCGCGGTTATCGGTACATGCGCTGTCATTTCCCAGCTTAAGGGCATGCCTGGATGAGCGGCTGTACTCGCTTGGCTCTTAAGTCGCGAGTGCTCGCTGGCTTGCTGGGCCACGCACGTCACGGACGCTTCGGTGTGGCCGCTGCCAGGTTCGGTGACGGTATGCGGCGCCTTTGACCGCTCTGCCGGCCCGCGCACTGCTCCGACGAAGTCGTGACATCGACAGTCTCGCCGTTCCGCGAGGCGGACGTGGTGGATCCGCGGAATGCGCGTGGTGGATTCGCGGGTCTTGCGTGGTGGGTTTGTCGATCTGGCGAGCACGCCGGATCAATGCCGGCGACGCGGATCGTTGCCCGACACACACAGGGCGCTGTGGAGGCGGGCGGCGGAAGGAAAACTCGAGGCAGGCCTCGGGTCTCGCTACGGCTCGTCAGGCTGCTCGATGCCGTCACGGCCTCGCGGATACGAAGCCGTGTCGGCGCTGCCTCCGAACGCGGCGGTGAACGCCGCGGCGCGCTCGGTCGCCGGCCGGGCGTGGAGGTACGGGCTCGTGGTGGTCAGCTGCGAGTGGCCCATGGCGTCCTTGATGCTCACGAGGTCGACCCCGCCAGCGACGAGCAGCGATCCGACCGTATGGCGCAGGTCGTGCCAGCGGAGCGGGCGCAGCCCAGCGGCGTCACGAGCACGCTTATAGCGGCGGCGCAGCGCCGAGCCGTCCAGCGGCCGCCCGAGCGCGTTGCAGAAAACGTAGTCGTCGGCGAGAGATGAAATCCTGGCGCTGCGAGAGCCGGTCGAGGCGGCCGCGGCCTGGTCAGCCATCGGCACACGCCGGACGTGTCCGCTCTTGGTCGTTCCCTCGACGCCGGAGGACAGCGACCGGCTGATCGTCAGCGCGGAGCCGGACCAGTCGACGTCTCGCCAGCGCAACGCTAGGAGCTCTCCGAGGCGAAGGCCGGAGTAGGCGGCGACGCGGATCGCCTCGCTGTCGCGGTGGTCCTCGAAGAGCTCGAGCTCGCCGCGCGCCGCGACGCCAGGACGGTGAAAGCCGGCCTCGAGCGAGCGGGCGATCGCCTCGATCTCCTCGGGCGAGCAGAACAGCAGCACCCCCGGTTCGGGCACGCGCCGACGGTCGGTGCCGAGGGCGGGATTCGTCGGGAGCGAATACGCCGTCGGCTTCATCCCGTAGTTGAAGGCGGCACAGACAATCTCTCACGCCCGGTTCACGCTGAGCCGACACGCCGGTGGCAGCGACCGTCCGCAGCAGTGCCTCGACCTCGGCGGGGGTGATCTTCGCCGCCGGCTTGTCGCCGAGCGCGGCCAGGACGAGCCCCGCCGTCGTGCCCGTGCCTCGCTTGTGTGGAGTCCCCGGCTCGGCAAGGTCGGATTCGAGTGAGCGGATCGTCGAGGGCTTGGCGCTGCGGACCTTCTCCAGCCACTCCATGTACCCGTGCGCGAGCTCGCGGAACGTGACCCCGCGCGTGCGCCGCTCGCGCTCGACGCGCTCTGACTCGCTGAAGTCCTTGACGTAGGTGGCGACGAGC
>JALYZL010000232.1 GCA_030948875.1 Actinomycetota bacterium | reverse complement strand
CACGCCGTTCGTCGAGGTACCCGTCGGCGACGCGGCCGCGGCGCGGCACCCGGCCGCCGGCGCCATCCGGGGTCAGCCACGCCCGTCCGATGCGGCGCTTGACCTGGTGGCCGTCGTAGCGGAACTTCGCCTCGAAGTGCACCTCGCCGCGCTGCTCGACGACGATCAGCGCGGCGGTCGGAACGGGGTCTGTCGGAGGCATCGCACGGAGGGATGAAATCGGTGGAGTACCACTAGAGTACCACTCCTCGCGGAGTACCACTTTGAGTACCAAACTGGCCAAAAACAACCCCAAAGCGGGCCTTTTGTGGCCGAAATCTCGCCCAATTTGCGGGAACTAGACCAACCTTTTGTAACTCATAAACCGAAGGTCGCGGGTTCGAATCCCGCTCCCGCTGTGCGTGCGTGCGAGGAAAGTGCTGGAAATCGAGACCTCCGAGAGTCGGGGGCCTTCGTGGTTAAGGGCGTGTCAAACGTGGGTCAAACGCGAATCGCTCCGGACGGTTGGCGCGGGGCCTGTTGCGCGCGGGGGGGTTCCCATTCACCGTGATGAGCTAAGTGGTAGAGGCCTGCTCGACCGACTACGACCTGCGCGATCTGAGCAGTTGGCTGTCGAACTCGGGAGCGTTCCGCCACCGGCCTCCACCGACGAAGATGCCAGCGCGCTCTCCGGCTATTACCAGACCAGGGCATCTAAGACTGCGGCAGCAGATGCCTTCGGCCTCGTCTGGCCAGCGCTGGCCGACTACGTTCAGGATCCCCGCACCGAACGCGACGTGGCGGATCATCTCGACCTGGAGATCAGCCAAGCTCGAGCATGGCTAAGGCGCGCGGTGGATGAGCAGCGCCTTGAACGCCTGAAGCGACCCGTTCGCTACCGTGTCAGAGACAACAATTCGCAGAGTCTTTTCGACGGCGGGTGACGGGCTGGCTCCGAGTTAGTCGAGGGAGAAAGTGCAACCAGGCGACACCGCGCTGTTCCAGCACGTAAGCGGTCGCAACCGTCATCCGGCCACTTGTGCGCCTCTCGAGGCCACCATCGCGCTGACTGCCGGCCTGAACGCGGAACTCCCGCGGCGTCACCATCAGCCCCAGCTTGATGGCGCCGATCGCGGCGCGCGCGCGTCGCCGGGGTCGATCCACGTCCCTTGCTCGTGCAAGACGAGCGTGCAGAGTCGCCGCCACTGGTTTAACGACAGCGCGCGCGGCCACCGCCCCGAGCTAGACCCTCGTCGCGCATCAGCCACTGCTATGAAACGTCCGCGCGTCCACAGGTAGTCCCGCGCCAAGCAGTCGCTGCCGCAACTCGACACGAGCGTCGCGGTTGAACGTGGTACAGAGGAGCTGCTCGCCGGGCACGCCGCGCCGAAGCAGCTCGCGAACCCTCTCGATGAGGACGGCCGTCTTACCGCTGCCGGCGGGCGCGATCACCTGCACGACACCGTCGGCCCGCGGTATAGCCTCATCGCGGCGTGGAGCGCCCGCTCGAGCATGTACGGCAACTCGAACTCCGGATCGACGAATCCGCGGGCGCGAGCCGGATCAGACCGGCTCGCTCTCGATCGCGACCCGTGTCCCTGATCGCAACCCCGGCTCGAGTACGTAGCCGTGCAGCGCGCGGAGATCGTCGCGGTCGCGCAGGCGGACGCCGACGACCGCGAGCCCGGCGGCCCGCGCGACACGGGCCAGCCACGCCTGAGCCGGGTTGGCAAAGCTTTGGCGCAGTCCGCCGGGGCGCCGGACCGCGGCGTCGATCTCGCGGCGAAGGGCCGAGAACCGATTCACCTCATTTCCCTCGGACGCGGGCGCCTCAAGGTCGAGCGCGAGGCCCCAGGTCAACATCGACAAACGCCCACCGCCGGCACGGCTCGAATCGACCGTCTAACTCACGCGGCCACGACGCGGATTCGATCGGCGCTACGCGGCCTTCCGAAGCTGCTCGCCGGCGCGGACCGCGTAACCCAGCTTGCGGACGGCGCGCCGGAAGGCCGGCTCGCATTCGCTCGGGACGAGCAGGCGATCGTCGCCCGCGGCGATGCATAGCGCCCGTGTCCGCGAGTCGCTGGCCAGCAGCGCCACGAGCGCCGGGTCAGTGCAGTCGATGACCCGCATCGGTCCTCGATCCACGAGGCGCTCGGCGCGTTGTCCGACATCGTCGAGCAGGCTCGCGACGGTCGCGGGGATCGGCGCGGCGGCGCGCGCGGTCAGGAACTCACGTACCCCGGCGACACTGTCGCCCTGCTCGACTGCCGCCAGCAGTCTTTCGCGATCCAGCCGCCAGATGCGGTCGGCGGTCTGCTCGGCGTAACGCTCGAGCACGAGCAAGTCGGCGTACGCGAGCGGAGCGCCGATCAGGGCCAGCTCGAGGTTCGCCAGGATCGTGAACGCGGGCGCGGCTGCGAACCGAGGCGGCTCGTACGTGTCGGTGATCCCGAGGCACCACGCGCCGAGCGCCGTCACGCGCAGGTACTCGAGTCCGTCGTAGCGGCTCAGGTAGTCGAGGTGGTCCGAGCCCCAGAGGTCGGTGTAGTCGGGTCGGGCGCCGGCCGGGTGCACATAGGCGACGTCGATCAGGCCGAGGGTGGCCGCGTACTCGAACAGCAGGCAGAGGGCGTACCTCGCCTGGAGGATGTTCCAGCCGGAGGAGCCGTCGTAGCCGAGGCTGCCGTAACCGGCCTCGCCGATGTAGAGCGTCCACGCATTGCGTGTGACCTCGAACCGGTGCCCGGCGGCGCGCATGTAGCGAAAGAGCTCGTCGAGCTCGACCCACCGTCCAGGCGGGCAGTCCGCAAGGGCGCCCGCCACCGTCTCGCGCCGATCGGCGACCGCCGTGAGGCCACGCTTGCCCTTGCCGGTCTGACCCCTGATCGCGTCCACGCGCGCGAGCTCGTCGAGGATCCGGGTTGCGAGCCAGCGCCCCCATGCGGCCTTGATCACGGTCGCGGGCTCGGCTCCGAGCGCTTTCACGCCGGCCCTCGTGAGCGCCAGACGCGAGCCGCGGAGCTCGGCCAGCCCGGCGGCCTGGACGAGCATCGGCCACGCGAAGGCTCGGATCGGCCCGACGCTGTCCTGCTCCTCTTCGCCGTAGAAGTCGCCCCCCGCGAGCGCCTCGGCGATGAGACGAACGCCCGCCGCGGTCGGCCGGCGGGTCTTGTCACTGACGGCGAGCTTGCCCGACTCGACGAGCCGGAGGGTCGCCACAAGCTCCTGGACCGCCGCGCGTTCGCTTTCGCGCACGGTCAGCGCCACGAGGTCGGCTTCCTCCCGGTGCCGGCGCGCGGAGGAGTCGTACACCGTCCACGTGTGCTCGACCGCCTCGGGCAGCTCGTCGAGCGCCGCGAGCGCAACGGCGGCCGGCCGCGGGACGAGCGTCCCCAGCCGGGCCCGCAGGTCGTCGGGCATCGTCAGCCCGCCGAAGAAGAACAGGCGCAGCAGGGTCGGCGCGCCTGACTGCCGGTAGTGGTCGTCGAGCGCGCCGAAATCGGGCGTGCGCCCGTACTTGGCGCGGAACTGGTCGAGCTCGAGGTGGGCCGAGGGCCCGTGCACGACCTCCGCGACGGCGGCCCGCTGCGTCTCGTCGAGTCGACCCCACAGCCGGCGCAGGATCTCCTCGCGCGCCGGCTGGACTCGTTCGGTACGCAGGCCGCTGAAGTTGCGCTCGGCGCTGCTGCTTGATGTCGGCGACGTCGAAACGGCCGAGGTGCTGCTCGCCGGTCCCGTCGCTGCCCACGTCGTCGAGCGCGTCGCCCCCGCGCAATTTGCGATTCGAGGGAGCGCGATCGGTGCCGTTCGTGACGCCCTGCGCGCGGAGGGACATGACCTCGACCCTGGCATCGAGCGCATCTCCGGGCGCTGGAGCGAGCGCGATCCCATCCCGAGCGAGGCGGATCGCGTGTGGACTCCGCGCCAGGAACTCTCTACGCCCGACGGCGAGCAGTGCTCGACGATCGGGCGCTCGCCCCAACCAACGCCGGCGGCGCCGGGTCGTGGCGCGGAGTCGAACCCCTTTGCTCATGAGGAGCCGCTCGACGTGGTTCTCCGGGCGATCGAGCGGGGATCGGATGTCTCCATCGCCTACGCCGGCGCCGGCGCCACCACGGAGTGGCAGATCACCCCGTACGAGATCGACGGCGCAGCGGTCCGCGCCTACTGCCATCTGCACCGAGATGAGCGATCGTTCTGGCTCGCCTCGATCGTCGATGCGCTGTCGATCGACGACTGAGGTCGGCGCTGGCGCCCCGATGACCTCTTCGACGGGGCCGCCCTGGCCTCAACGAAGGTCGTACAGATACAACACGGCTGCCCAGCCGTACGGGAGCACGTTCGGCGCCGCGTCGAGCTCGCGGCCGTAGCGGGCCAGCATCCGGATGAAGTAGTGGCAGTGCCAGAAACCCTCAAGGATCGGGCGGGTCTCGGCCTGCCAGTTGCGGTTGCTCCTCGCCAGATCGAAGCGGTGCGCCGTCGCGTGGGCAGCGATCCCTTGAAGCCAAGAATTGAGCTCGGTGCCTGCGGGCGCCACCTCGTCGAACAGCGACATGGCGCGGCGGATCAGGCTTTGGAGGCCGTACACCTTGAAGCTCTGGTGGTAGTAGCGGTAAACGCCATCCTCCTCGGCACGATCGAACGCCTCGCACAGCTCGTCGATACGCGTGAGCTGCGTCTTGATCGCGTCGAGCAGGATCTGATGTGAGTCTGCGCTCCGCGGGCTCATGCCTCAAGCCCCGAACCGCACGGCACGCTCCGGCTCGCTCTCGTGACGCGAAGATGTGCGACGAGGTGGGCGAGGGTGAGTGCGCCGCCGGCCGTACCGCGCCGGAGCGTGACCAGCGCGAACGCGCGCTCTCCGCACGAGGGCGCGAGGTCGAGCAGCGTCGCGGCGAACTGGGCCTGGCCGAGCTCGGGCAGGCCGAGACGTTCGGCGATCCGCAGCGGGCCCCACGGGAATCGCGGCGCCGCGGCGCCGGGTGGCTTCGTTGTCACGGTCTCGGTCATCTTGGCTGCGGTCACTGTTTAACGCACGTCCCCTTACCCACCCTCGCCCGGAGGTCAGCGTCGCGGTTGTGCCAGGTGCCGGGTGACGCGCTGCGCGTTGCGCGCTGCGCGCTGCTGGGCTGACGGTGCTGCTCTCGCGTGCGCCGCCCCGGCGTTGCCAGTAGTGGATTCTGATCCTTGGCGCAGCCCTTGGGCCGGGCTGCTGGCCTTGACGCTCGCCCCTCAGGGCTACCGACTGCGTGTCATTCGATCAGCTGTGTGGTCCAGTTATGCTCCTGAAGGTCGTTGTCGAGTTCGCGCTGCTCCTTGGCCCGGGCGTCAACCTCGCTCCGGACGTCGCTGACGTGAATCTGCCGCACCATCCGGATCTCGGAGCGGCCGTAGCGGCCGAACAGGCCGCGGTCGGTCGCCGCGCGGATCACGGTCCGCAGCGCCGCGGCTCGGAGGACCAAGACGTCGCGGCGAGCGAGCGCCTCGGTCACGGTCTCGCCGGTCGGGAGACGGGAGCTTGCGTTGGTGTGGTTGATCTTGGCGATCAGTCGCTGGAGCTCTGTGCAGTGGGCGTCGAGCTCGCTCAGCAACTCCTCGGGCTGTCATGGCACCCGAATTATTGCACACTATAAGTATCATCTGCTCGCTGCCGTTGGCGTGAAGCCTCGCTGGGGCCAGGCGGTTAGCGGCGGCCGCCGCGCCGGCCGATGTAGGCTCCAGCGCCGCCGTGGGCCCCGGCCACCACAGACGACTCTCCCCGGAGCACGCCGCACTCGGCGCTGCGATAA
>JALYZL010000209.1 GCA_030948875.1 Actinomycetota bacterium | reverse complement strand
GCTAGCGAGCTGGCGCGCCTCGCGCGTGAGATCTATGCGGAGGATCTCGAGAATGGCTACGTGACCGTGCTCGGCGAGATGGTCGCCGGCGGTGTCTCCAACCCCGAGCTCGGCGGGGCGGTGGTGGCCCGGCTGCAGCCGTGGATGGAGATGGTCGAGGGCAAGCTGCGTGAGCTCGTAGCCGGGTCCCCGCTCGCGTCGCTGATCCCGCCGCGCGATGTGGCGTTCGCGATCATCGCGCTGTATCTGGGCATCGACATGCTCAGCCACCTTGAAGGCGACGACGCCCGGGCGCAGTCCCTGCTCGATGTCGGGGTGCGTTACGCGCCGATCGCCGACGCGCTCCTGCCTCCCCGCGCAGCGGATGAGCGGCGATGAGCGAGGACACCGGGCTTGACCTCGTCACCGGCGCCTTTAGCTACTCGGGGTCGCGGATCGCCGAGCGGCTGCTCGGCTGCGGCCGAGCGGTGAGGACGCTCACCTTTCACCCCGACCGCGGGCATACGCTGCGAGGACACGTCAAGCCGTTCCCCTACCGCTTCGACGATCCCGTGGCGCTCGCCCACAGCCTCGAGGGCGTCGACACGCTCTACAACACCTACTGGGTCCGCTTCGACCACGGCCGAACGTCGTTCGCCGACGCGGTAACAAACTCGCGGACGCTGTTCCACGCCGCCGAGCGCACGGGCGTGCGCCGGATCGTGCATCTCAGCATCGCCAGCCCCTCGATTGAGTCACCGCTCCCGTACTACCGAGGCAAGGCCCTCGTCGAGCGGGCGTTGGCGGAGGTCGAGCTTCCGTATTCGATCGTCAGACCAACGTGGATCTTCGGCGGCGACCGCGACGTCCTCACCAACAACATCGCCTGGATCCTCCGCCACATGCCGATCTTCGCGCTCCCAGGAAGCGGGCGCTATCCGGTCCAGCCCGTTCACGTCGACGACGTCGCGCGCATCTGCGAGCAGGTCGCCCGGGCGCCCGGCGACGTCATCGTGGACGCCGCCGGGCCCGAGACCATGTCCTTCGACGAGCTCGTGCAGACCGTTCGTGGCGCGGTGGGCACCCGCTCCCCGATCGTGCACGTGCCACCGTTCGCCATGGCTGCGGCCTCGCGCGCGCTTGGACTCGTGGTTGGCGACGTCGTCCTCACCGCTGATGAGATCAGCGGCCTGACCTCGGGCCTGCTCGTCTCTCATCACCCGCCGCTCGGCCAGATCCAGTTCAGCAAATGGCTTGCAGAGCATGGCCACTCGATCGGGCGCTCGTATGCCAACGAGCTCCAGCGCCACTTCTCTGCCGTCGCGGCCTGAGGAGGCGCGCGTGCGAGCTCTCGATCACGGGCGCTGGGCATTCGGGCTCACTGCGCTCGCCTTCGTCTGGGCAATTGGCCTCATCGCCGCCGCCTTGGTCGTCCCCGTCTACAGCTCGGAGACGGTTTCGGCGCCCGGCGGAGCGAGCCCTGCCTCGGCCTCGGCGACGCTCGTAGGAGTGAACGGCATGCACGTCCTGATCCCCGTGGCCGTGCCCGCAGTGGTGGCGGCCATCGTCGCGGCGGCCCTGCACCGAAAGTGCACGCACGGAGGTCGCGCCAGCGGCTACCTCGCGTGGTCGCTGATCTCGATCCTCTGCGCCGTGTGCCTGGTGGCGATGGCTTCCATCGGCCTGTTCACGGTTCCCGTACCCGGGCTCCTCGCCGCCGCCGCGACCCGGACGCCGTCGGGTGCCGAGGCCGCTTCGATACGATCGCCGCCCTAGACGGGCGAAGAGAAGGAGCGCGGGGATGGAGATGGGTGCCGGACTGCAGTTGCTGTGGCCGACCCCGATCGGGCTGCACCGCTACCCCGACGCCGCCAACGTAAATCCCCTTCTCGTGGGTGCCTTCGCGCAGGGACGCGCGGCGCAGGAGCGTCAGCGGGGCGAGACGCCCGGCGGGCCGTTCTTCGCCAGCGACGACGACCTGCTCGATCGCGTCAAGATCCCCGAATGGCAGGACTTCGTCGGCTTCATCGTCTCGAGTATCGGCGCGACCGCGAAGGAGGCAAACCGGGAAGCTTGGGCCGGGCAGGCCTTCGACCTGCGGGTCGGGATCGAGGGGATGTGGTTCCAGTGCAGCCGCGACGGCGCCTTCCACGACGTGCATACGCACGGCAACTGCTCGTGGTCGGGCGTGTACATCGTCCAGATAGACGAGCCCGAGAAACGGGTGCAGCATCCCGTCTACGGCGCCGCGAACGGTGTCACCCGGCTCTACGGCCCGCCATTCGAGGCCCTAGGGGGCGCCTTCGTCGACGTCGGCAACGCGTACCTGGTGCCGCCGAGCCACGACATCGAGCCGATACCCGGGCAGCTGCTGCTCTTTCCGTCCTGGCTCGCGCACCAGGCCCTGCCCTATGGCGGCGAACTAGAACGGATCATCGTTTCCTTTAACGCCAGCATCCACGCGTCGCAGGGCGATCAGCTGCACGGCTACAGCCCGATCTGAGCCGCCCGGTGGCTAGCGCGTCCACTGCACCGTGACGCCTCGATCGGTGCGATGCAGACGACCCCACTGAGCATCGAGCGTGAGATCGACGGTACCGCATACGAGGTCGAGCCAGCCTTCGTCCACCTCCTCGGCAAGCCCATGGTGGGCCAGCCATCCTTCCGCGGTGGCCGCAAGCTCGTCGGAGATCGTGCGGCGCTCGACTACGGTGAACATGTCGTGATCTTGGCAGCCGGTCTCGTGGTGATCGCTGCTGTGCCACCGATCCGTCTTGCTTAGCGAATCGCAACAATGCGTCAATCAGGTCACGACGAGAGAGCGGGTGAGGCGATGGCGGACGAGGCGGGCATACCGCTGGCGGGCGCGATCGAGCAAGCGCTGACGGCGGTCGCGGAGGCCGTGAAGCTCCAGCGGGGCATCGTCGCCACCCGCCCTGGCGAATCCCTGCAGGCGCGCGCGCGAGCCGACCTGGCAACCGCGCTCAACAACCAGTCGGCCATGCTCAGCGGCGCGGGGCGCAGCGAGGACGCGCTCGCGGCCGTCGAGGAGGCGGTCGAGATCCGGCGGAGACTGGCGGCCAAACGCCCTGACGTCTTCGAGCAAGCGAGCACGCTCGCCGACCTCGCGAGCTCGCTGAACAACCAGTCGCTCATGCTCAGCGGACTCGGGCGCCGCGAGGAGGCGGGCACCGCCAGCGAGGAGGCGGTCGAGATCTACCGCAGGCTGGCGGCGAAGCGCGCGGACAAGTTCTCACAAGCGAGCGCGCTCGCCGACCTCGCGACGGCGCGGCCCGTGACGAACAATGGAACGAAAAGTGCCGGTAAGCGGCTCTGGGGTCCGATCGTGGGTATCGTGCGCGCGTGCCGGTCGAGTTTTTGTCGGACGTGGAAGCGGCGGCGTACGGACGCTTT
>JALYZL010000166.1 GCA_030948875.1 Actinomycetota bacterium | reverse complement strand
CAGCAGGCTAGGGCTACCGACCACCGCGCGCGTCCCGCGGGATGCCATCAGCCGCGTTGGCTGCGGGGGTGTTGAGCATAGGCAACGACACGGAATAGTACGCGTTAGTCGACGTGGTCGAGGTCGTCAGTGCTCATCCTTCGACGACGACACCCCGCGGGTCTCCGGCGGCATGGATGCTCATGACTAGGCGCCTGCGCGCGCAGGCGCTCGCCGCCAGTCGGCGCGGCGTTAAGCCTCCGGCAACTTGGAAGCAGGATCATCCGAGGGAATGATCCTGTTGATGCTGTTCGCGCTGGTCGCTGGGGCGGGCACCGCGGTCACGCCGTGTGTGCTTCCGGTGCTGCCGGCGCTGCTGTCAGCGAGCGCGCTCGGCGGCCGCCGCCGGCCGCTCGGGATCGTGCTCGGGATGGCCGTCACGTTCACGATCGCGATCGTTGCGCTCGCGCAGCTGGTGAGAGGCGTCGGGCTGGCGGCGGGCGCGACGCGCACCCTTGCCGTCATTGTGTTGCTCGGGTTCGGCCTCGTGATGCTCGTCCCAGAGCTCGGGGCGCGAGTCGAGGCGCCGCTGTCTCGGCTGGCACGGTTCGGTCCGCGCTCGCGCGGCACGGGGTTCTGGTCAGGCCTCGGGGTGGGAGCCGCGCTCGGGTTCGTCTGCGCGCCGTGCGCCGGCCCGATCCTCGGCGCGGTAACGTCGGTGAGCGCGTCGGGAAACACGTCGGTCGGCGTGCTCGCGGTGGCGATCTCGTACACGGTCGGGCTCAGCGCGGTTCTGTTGCTGTATGCGCTCGGCGGGCGCCGTGTCCTCGCTCGCGTCCGCCGTTCGGCGCGCGGTCCGGCGGTCAGCCGCGGGCTTGGCGCCGTCCTCCTGCTCACCGCCGTCGTGATGGCGACCAACCTCGACGTCCGCTTCGAGGAAGCGCTCGCAAAAGCGACCAGCAACGGAACGAGCCAGGGCAGCGGCCTGCTCGCCTTCCTGGTCGATCCCACGCGCTCGCTCGAGAACTCGAGCGCGGTCCAGAACCGCCTCGCGTCGCTGCGACCGGCATCCCGCTTCGCCGTGCGCCAACACGAGGCCGCCAGCCAACCGCTGGCGCCAGTGGTCGGCGTCGCGATCCCGGGCGCGCAGACGCCCTCGCTGCCGAATCTCGGACCCGCTCCCGAGTTCACCGACAACCAGCAATGGTTCAACACGCCTGGCAATCGACCGCTGACGCTCGCCGGCCTGCGAGGACACGTCGTGCTGATCGACTTCTGGACCTACACGTGCATCAACTGCATCCGCACGCTCCCCTATCTGAAAGGCCTGTACGCCACCTACCACCCGTACGGCCTCGAGATCGTCGGCGTGCACACGCCCGAGTTCACCTTTGAGCAGCAAGCGAGCAACGTCGCCCAGGCGATCCAATCCGACGGACTCCGCTACCCGGTCGTCCAGGACAACAATTACGGCACCTGGAACGCATACCAGAACCAGTACTGGCCAGCTGACTACCTGATCGATTCCAGTGGGAACGTTCGTCATACTCACTTCGGCGAGGGCGACTACAAGCAAACCGAGGCCGCGGTGCGCGAGCTGCTGCACGAGGCCGGCGCCACACACCTGCCGGCACCGATGACCGCCAAAGCCCTCGTCCCCACCGCGCAGCTCGCGACGCCGGAGACCTACCTGAACCCCGAGCGCGCGCAAGGATTCGCGACGCCGCTTAGGTCAGGCATCCACGACTACCCCGGCATCACGAACCCGCAACTGAACCAGTTCGCGCTCAAGGGACAATGGAAGGTCACCTCGCAGTCATCGACGCCCGTCGCGGCAAACGCTTCGATCGAGGCAGGATTCCAAGCCGCCAACGTCTATCTCGTCATGACCTCGACGGGGAACGTCGCGCGCCAGGGGCTCGTTCTCCTCGACGGTCGCCCGATCTCCGTCGGCGACGCAGGCCGGGACGTCCACAACGGAACGGTGACCGTCCAACACGAGCGTCTCTACTCGCTCGTGTCCCTCCCAAGTGCGCAGCAACACGCGCTGACCCTGAAGCTCCCACCGGGCATCTCCGCCTACGCGTTCACCTTCGGATAGCGCCAGGCGCTGCGGTCATCTCCGAAGCGGAAGAGGCGTAGCGACGACTGAGACGACCGCCCACACGAGTCGCGCGGACGGGCGCCCCGAGCGCTGCGACGCCGCGCGGGGTGGCTGACATGCTCGCGCTCGCGACCGTGCTCGGCAGCGTCCGCGACGCGCTCAGCTTCGCGTTCGGGATGCTCTGGCAGGTTCTGTGGGCGCTGATCCTCGGGTTCTTCCTGTCGGCAGCCGTTCAGGCGGTGATGCGCAAGAGCGAGATGCGCCGCCTGGTGGGCGACAACTCGCCGCGCTCGATCGCGCGCGCCTCCGCGCTCGGCGCCGCGTCCTCGTCTTGCTCATACGCTTCGGTCGCGCTCGCTCGCTCGTTGTTTCAGAAGGGCGCGGACTTCACCGCCGCGATGGCCTTCGAGATCGCCTCCACGAACCTTGTGGTCGAGCTCGGGATCATCATGGCCATCTTCCTGGGCTGGCAGTTCACGGCGGGCGAGTTCGTCGGCGGGCCGCTGATGATCATGATCATCGCCCTGCTCTTCCGGCGACTCCTGACCCCGCGGCTCGTTCAGGAGGCGCGCGAGCACGCCGACCGCGGCCTGCTCGGATCGATGGAGGGACACGCCGCGATGGACATGTCCGTTCAGGCTGACGGCACGATCCTGAAGCGACTTCTCTCGCCGGCCGGGTTCACTGCGACCGCGCAGTACTTCGTCATGGACTGGGCCGCGGTGGCGCGCGACATCTTCGGCGGCCTGCTGATCGCCGGCGCCCTCGCCGCCTGGGTTCCGAACTCGTTCTGGCAGTCGATCTTCCTCCAACACCACGGGACGCTCGGGACGCTCTGGGGACCGCTCATCGGACCGCTCGTCGCGGTCGTCTCGTTCGTCTGCTCGATCGGCAACGTCCCCCTCGCCGCGATCCTCTGGAACGGCGGGATCTCGTTCGGCGGCGTCCTCGCGTTCATCTTCGCTGACCTCATCATCCTCCCGATCCTCGACATCTACCGCCGCTACTACGGCCGAAGGGTCGCGCTCTTCATCCTCGGCACCTTCTACCTCGCGATGGCGGCCGCCGGCCTGATCGTCGACGTGATCTTCAGACCGCTCGGCCTCGAACGCACCGTACGCAACGCCAAGGTCGTCCAAGCCAACGTGCAACTCGACTACACCACCGTGCTCAACGTCGTCTTCCTCGCCCTTGCCGCCGTCCTCGTCTGGCGCTTCGTGCGCACCGGCAGCCTGCCGATGCTCCGAGCGATGAACAAACCGATGACGAGCCACGACATGGAGATGAAGACGCCCGCGCCAGGACACGCACACTGAGAATCCACGCCTCGCTCGCCGAATGGTGTCGACAACCACGAGCGCTGGCACGCCGATCGCCGCTGGCGACCCTGCTCCTGCCCCGGCCCCACCTTGGCGTACGCTACCGCAGGTGACCGAGTCTCCCACCGCGCCCGTGGCGGCAGGATCGCTCGTCGCCGCCTACCTCGTCGCCCGAGAGACCGGCGTGCGACCGCTCGGCGGTGCCGTATTGGCGGCGGCCAGCGCGTGGTGCGCACGCGCATGGGTCCGGCGCGCAGGCCCGGTAACCGCGACAGCGTTACTGACGATCTACGTCGCGGGGTTCGCGGGCTCCCACCCGCTCGCCAAGCGCATCGGCCCTTGGCCGGCCGTGCTCACGAGCGCCGCGGTCACCGGCGCGGCGTCGTGGGTCCTGGCCGATCGTCGTTAGCGCCGCCCTACGCGAAGTCTGGAGGAGGCCCGGCCGGAGGCTCGGCGTGGGTGCCGGGGGCGGGGGCGCCGGGCGCG
>JALYZL010000106.1 GCA_030948875.1 Actinomycetota bacterium | reverse complement strand
GGCTTCGCGTTGCTGGCGATAACGACGCCCCGTTGGACTGTCCCGGGTCGTCGTGCTCTGCGATTCCCAGTGGAAGAGTCGAGACGAGAGTGCGTAGTCGCGGTAACGGGTTGACGGCGAATACCGGCTCTCGCTTTTTCTCAGCGTCACAAAGAGGACATCCGTGCTGATGTCGCTGAGCCAGCGAACGCCCTCGCGAGCGGTGGGTGGCTTTTCGAAGGTGCCGTCGCCCACGCCAGAAGCGCCTCGTCTCGCGTGTAGCGGGCGTGAACGCGAAGTGGGCCGAAGTCGAGCGGTTCGGTCGCAGAGTCAGCTTCCTCCCCGAGGATCTCCAGGACCTGGGCAAGCTCGTCGCGGACGGCCGGATTGCCCCAGATGGCATCCAGTCCGGCGTCGAGATCAACGAAGCCGTGGCGCCGACCGAAGATGTCGATCGCGAACATGCTCAGGAGACGCCGGTCGCGTTCCGAGAGCTGTGTTGGCTTGTTCGCGGCGGTCAAGAACCGGCGGTAGGTCTCCACACGGTCTGCGTCGTCGATGTGCAGGAGCCGATGGATCGCACGCGCCAGGGTCTCGTGATGCTCGTCTCCGGCCGCGACCGGAAGCCCCGCGTCGCGGCGAAGCCGGGTCCAGGTGCGATCCCGCGATCGGTAGAGGTCGGTGAGGCTGCGTTCGGAGTCGCGCAGGAAGGCGCTGAGCGGCACATCTCCGAGGCGTCGCAAGTCGTCGATGAGCACCGACCAATTTCCAGCGCCGGCGGCGGCGCGAAGGCTCTTGATGATCACGTCGCGGCTCTGACGATCCAGCTTGATTTCACACCCGGCCGGGAGGTACGGGAAGTCGTGCTCGACTTGGTCGACAAGCCGACCGTTGCGGGGGTCGATCAGCGCCCGAAGCTTCGTGTCGAATCGGAAGCGCCGATGCTGCTGACCGATGAGGTCGACCACCGTGAGTGTGGTCTTGTTGTGGTGTTCACGCAGACCCCGACCGATCTGCTGGGTCAGGACGGTGGCGGACTGAGTCGGCCGTAGAAGCAGCACGGTGTCGACGGATGGCACATCAACGCCCTCGCCGAGCACATCGACGCTGAACACGCAGCGGAGATCGCCCTGCTCAAGGCGCCTGAGGATCGAGTCACGCTCGGCGGTGTCTGTCTCGCCTGACAGCGCAGCGCTCGGAAGGCTGCGCTCCGTAAAGGCACGAGCCATGTATTCCGCGTGCTTGACGGACACGCAGAACCCGAGCGCACGCATCTGACCGGGGTCCAGGAGGATCCGCTCGAGCGCCTGAAGCAGTCGCACGACGCGTGCGTCATCACCGGTGAAAATCCGGTCGAGGTCTTCCATCCGATAGCCGCCCCGACGCCATTCCAGGGCCGACAGATCGACATCGTCGTGGACGCCGAAGTACTGAAATGGCGCGAGATAGCCATCGTCGATCGCCTCCCACAAGCGGAGTTCGACGGCTGTCCGATGACCGAACCAGCGAGTGATGTCCTCGCCATCCATGCGTTCGGGCGTTGCCGTCAGGCCGAGCAATTCGACTGGCTGAAGGTGCTCGAGCAACGCCCGATAGCTCGGTGCCGCAGCGTGATGAACCTCGTCGATCACGACGACTTCGAACGTGTCCGGGCTGAGCTTCTCGACCGCGTCGTTCGACAGCGACTGCACCATCGCGAAGACGTGCCGGCCGACGAGGGGCTGCTCGCCGTCTCCAAGGATCTCGCCAAAGTCTGGGTCCTTGAGGACCGTGGCATAGGTCGCGCGGCTCTGGTCGAGGATGCGCCTGCGATGCGCGACGAAGAGCAGCCTCGGCTTGCGCCCGAGTTGGTCGCAGAGCCGGCGATAGTCGAGCGCCGCCATCACGGTCTTGCCTGTGCCGGTCGCGGCGACGAGCAGGTTCCGGTGGCGGTTGTGGCGATCGCGTTGGGCCTGCAACTGCTCCAGCATGCGCGCCTGATGCGGCTTGGGAATCACGTCAAACGCGACGTAACCGCCACCAAGATTTCGCCGTTTGGCTCGTCTTTGACTGTCTAGGGCTTCGCGCAGCCGCTGGCCGTCCTTTTCAGGATCAAAGGCTTCGAAGGCGTCGCTGGCCCAGTACGTTTCGAACGTGGCGCGCATGCGGTCGATCAGGCCGGGAACCGCGACCTCGCTGAGCCTGACGTTCCATTCCATGCCCTGGTGGAGCGCGGTAAATGACACGTTGGATGAGCCGAGGAAGGCGGTCGTGAGGCCCCCCGGCCGGTGGACAAGCCAGGCCTTCGCGTGAAGCTTGGTCCGGTCCGCTTCGTAGTCGACCCGTACCTCGGCGCCGGCCTTAGCGAGCTCCTCGAGCGCCTTGGGTTCGGTCGCGCTCATATAGGTCGTCGTGATGACACGGACGCGCCCTCGGCGTTGAACGACGTCAGCGAGCTCGTCGATAAGCGTCCGTATGCCCGTCCAACGGACGAAACTCACGAGGAAATCGACGTCCGATGCGCTTGGCAGTTCGCTGCGGATCTGCTGACCGATCGCCGGCTGTGCATGGCCATTAACCAGAAGTTCGTTCGCCGACAACGCGATCCTCGGGCTCGCCGGGAGAATCGGCACGCCCAGACCCGCTCCGGGCCGGCGCAGACCAGTGAGCAGCCGCGACGGAAGACTGATGGCATCGTCGTCGGAAAGGGTGATCGCGTCGACCGCAAAGGCCTGGATCACCCTGTTGACCGCAACCGCCTGGGCGTCGACCGACTCGTCCGCGTCGTGCATGTCCTCCAGGGCGCGGCGAATAGCCTCTCCCGCGTGTCGCCCGAAACGCTCCGGCGCGTCAGCTCCATCCAGCTGGGTCAGCTCCACGAGCTCTTCGCCCATACCTGACAGGCGCTCAGCCAGGCGGCGCGTGACCAGCTCATCACGCAGACCCGGCATCTCGTCGGACACGCTTGTGAAGATACTCGGCGCGCAGCCGGCCACGCGGGTGAGGTCAGCGATCTGAGCTGGCCTGACTTCGACGGACACGGTGATCTGGTCGAAGCCCGCTGAGCTCAGTGCGGCGGTCGTCGGCGCCGCGGGCCGCCCCTATCGAGGCTCGACCGAGGCCTCAGGCTCCTGTCGGAGCATCGTCACGGCCTTGCGTGTCGCAGCGGTCAATTGCTCAACGGCGGCGTCGGAGTACTTGGGGTGCCGTTAACGAAGCTGTCATGAGGGGCAAAGTGGCGACGGATCTGAGCGCTGACGGGCGCAACCGAAACGTCGACCGACCGCTGCGATGTACATCGCAGCGTCGGCGGACGTCGCAGTTGCGCCAGCCGCTCAGGGCGCACCCTCTCGACTACTGCTCAGCGCTCACCGCGAATTGGCCGTCGTTGCTCCCGCCCCCGCCGCCGGAGTCGCCGCCGCCGGAGTAGTCCCCGCCAGAGTCGCCAGCGCCGTAGTCGCCGCCGGAGTCCCCGGTTCCAGGATCACTGGTGCCGGGGTCGCTCGGGGCGCCCGCGGGTGGATCGGGTTTCGCTGACTCGTCGCCGAATTGCTGGGAGACAGCCTGTTCGCACGAGGAGTCGCCTTGGCAGGCCAGTAGCTTGTTGATCAGCGCGTCGAGGCGCTGTTGGGCGGCTACGGTCCATGCGCTCTGCCCCCCGAGGTTGACGCCCTGGTAGTAAACCCAAGCCAGCCCGTCGCATACCAGGTTGCCGTCGCAGACGTCGCGCAGGTTGACGTAGAACTGGTTGTCGCAGGACCCTTTGGTGACGAGCCCGTCGGCGTAGCAGCGGTCGTGTTGGTTGCATGAGGGCCCGAACGGAAACCCCAACGGGTTGTCCGGGACGATGTACCGGCTGATCCCGCTGGCGGAGCCACAGCCGTTGACTGCGATGTCGGACTCGCCGGATGCCGAGGCCGTGGCGACTCCCAGGGTCAGGGCGAGCGCGGTGATGCCGATCGCGACGGCGCAGGCGCGGGTCGCCTTGCGCCACACGCGATCGTGCAGGGTGGCGATCGCGGCCATCGTTCGGGTGGTTTGGTGGTCTGCGTGAGCGTCCGTCGTTGTGCCAACCGTTTGGTTTGAGCAGGTGGGCATTGCGTGTTCCTTTCGAGACGTGTTGCGTATGCGTGGCGTGTTGCGTTGATCGGTCCCCGGTGTCAGGCTGGTTGGAATAGGTCGCGCGCAGGCGGTGCGTCCCAACGTTCTGTTTCTGCAGCTGTGTTCGCTAGAACTGCTCTTCTGCAGGTGGCGGGTAGGGCATGGGGTCGGGCTCTGGGGCCGGTGCCCGCCCCGCCGGGCCGGCGGCGGTGATCGGCTGGGCCGGTGTTGGCCTCCACGGTCTCGGGCACCGGGGGCTGGGGGCCGCCGTGCCGATGCTCTCGGGAATGACGCACCACTCGTTGGGGTCGCTGCGGTCTGGGTTGCCGGGCGAGTGGATGGGCCCGCGGCCTGAGAGGCTGGGTAGCTCCGGGAGGTTGTCGGCGTGGGCGGCGTTGGGCGCCTCGGCCGACGCCTGGCTGGCGCCGAGGCCGAGCGTCAGCGCGAGGACGCTGATCCCGGCCGCGCAGTGCGTGCGCGCCCTGCGAATGGATGCGTTGCGGCAATCGAGCATGACGTTCCTTTTGGAAGTCCCCGTCTTCGTGGACAGGGGTTGATTAGAGCGAGTCAGTTTCGGGGCGTGGTCGCCGACCAGCCGCTGCGCTGCATGTCACAG
>JALYZL010000084.1 GCA_030948875.1 Actinomycetota bacterium | reverse complement strand
GTCCTCGACCCTACTCGAGGTCCTCTGAGCGGACGACCCCCCCGGACAGGGCCCGTTCCACCAGGCGGGTGCGCTTCTCGTTCGGCGGCAGGTCCTCGACCCCAAAGCGCGCGAACAGCGCCCGCATATGACTCTTGACCGCATCGAGGCTGAGCACGAGCTCCTCGGCGATCTCCTGGTTGGTGGCCGGAGTGGTGAACCGCTCGGCGTCACGGAAGGGCCGGCACAGGGCGACGAGTACCCTGCGCTGGGCGTCGGATACCTGCGGCGCGGGGACCGTCGGCACCGCGATAGTGGCCACCACTTCGCCGGGTAGTGGATCGCGAAAGGCAATCACTGTGTCCCCCACCTGCACCAAGTCGCCGTCCCTTAGCGTCCGCTGGCCGCGCAGCCGCTCGCCGTTGACGAAGGTGCCGTTGCGTGAGAGCCCGTCGTCCCCGATCACCCACTGGCGCCCGTGTTGCTCGAGGTGCGCGTGCACGCCCGAGACCCGCAGATCCCAGGCGATCTCGATCTCTGAGCCGGGAGCGCGCCCGACCGCCATCTGGTCGCCGTCGAGCTCGACGAGCTGGAGCACGTGCTCGCCGTCACGAAAGAAGATGAAGGGCGCGCCATTTCGCGTTGCCCGCAGTAGAGCCTGTAAATCGCTCGGGCTGGCCGCTGCGCCCAGCACCGCACGTTCCTCGGCACGCACGCGGCGAGGGTACTAGCTTCCAGTCGCCATGCATGTCGTCCTCGACAATAAAGACGGGTACTTCGCCGACCTCGAGCTGATGCTCGGACGCAGCGACGCGACGGTCGGCGACCTCGTCGACGCCCTGCGCGCCGCCAACGGCTCCACGATGCGCGACGGTGTCGACGGGACGGGCATCGTCCTCGACGGGCGCTTCTGCCATCCCGATCTCGCCCTTGACGAGATCGGCCTCCATGAGGGCGCCCACGTGCGCTTGGCCACAGCGCCCACACCGTCGCCCCCGGCGAGCCGGGCGCCGCTCGAGCTCCGCGTCGTCGCCGGCCTCGACGCCGGGCAGCGCATCCCGCTGGCCTCGGGGGGGACGATCGTCGGACGCGACGACGATGACGCGGTCGCGATGTCCGACGTCGCCGTCTCGCGCCGGCACCTCCGGGTCGAACCCAGTCCCGGCGGCCTGCGTGCCAAGGTAACCGACCTCGGGTCGGTCAACGGCTCCTGGGTCGAGGGTCGCCGGATCAAGGAGCCGACGGAGGTCTCGCCGGGCACGGTGTTCGAGGCCGGCGACGTCGCCTTCATGCTCGAACCGGTGAGCGAGGACCGGATCGAGGTGGACCCGCAGCGCCAGGCCGGCGCCGGCGGCCTGGTCGCCTTCAACCGTCCACCCCGCTCCCGCCTCCTCGGTCCCGCGGAGGCCCTGAGCCCGCCCGAGGAGCCGCGCGAGCAGACCGCACAGAAGTTCAGCATGGTCACCGCCTTTGCCCCTCTCCTCCTCGGAGGAGTGATGGTGATCGTTCTCCACAACATCATCTTCGCCCTCTTCATGCTCCTCAGCCCGGTGATGGTGGTGGGCGGCTGGCTCGAGAGCCGCCGCCAGACCGGCACCGCCACCCGCAGCGCGCGGCGCGCCCACGCCGAGCAGCTCGCCCGGTTTGCCACCGAGGTGAGCGAGCGCTCGGCCGCCGTCATCACCCATCTGCGCCAGTCCCTTCCCGACCCCGCCGAGATCGTGCGCCGGGCCACCGACCCAAGTCCCCGCCTGTGGGAACGCCGCCCCGACCACGACGACTTCCTCTACTTGACGGCGGGTCTCGGCGACCGGCGGATCCGCCCGCCGATCGACTCGCGCCGCACTCCCTCGTCCGCCGCCGAGGACGTACTCGCGGCTAACGAGCGTCTGCGCATGGCCCCGATCCTCGTCGATCTCCAGAAAGGTGGCGTCGTCGGGATCGTCGGCCCCCGCGCCGCCACCGTCGCCACCGCCCGCAGCCTCATGTGCCAGGCCGCCGTCCTCCACGGACCCGCCGACCTGCAGATCGCCGTCCTCACCGAGCCCGCGCGCAGTGCCGAGTGGGACTGGGCCAAGTGGCTTCCCCACGCGCGCGATGCTTCGCGCGGCGGGGATGCGCGCCTCCTCGCCGCCGACCCGGCGAGCGTGAGCGAGCTCGCCGGAGAGCTGATGGAGCGCGCCGGCTCCGATTCGCGGTTCCTCCTTGCCGTGCTCGACAGCGATGCCCTGATCGAGGGACGCGGCGCCGTCGGCCGGGCGCTCCTGCGCGCCGGGGAGGCGGTCAGCGGCATCGTCATCGCCCGCTCCAGCGAACGCCTGCCCGCGATCTGCACGACGGTGCTCGAGCTCGAGCCGGGCACCGCTGAGGCGATCATGCGCCGCCCGCAGGCGGGCGAGAGCATCGATCCGCTGCTCATCGCCGGGGTCTCGAGCGCGACGGCGCGCGAATGCGCCCTCGGCCTGGCCAGATTCGAGGACTCCGACCTGCAGATCGCCGGGGGATCGCTGCCCTCCGAGGTGTCGTTGCTGCCGCTGCTCGGGATCGGCGAGCCGACGCCGGGCGTGGTCGCGGAGCGCTGGCGCGCGGCCGCGTCGCAGACGAGCCTCGAGGCGACGTTCGCGCTCGCCGAGGACGGCCCCTTCACCCTCGACCTCGTGCTCGACGGCCCCCACGGCCTGATCGCGGGGACGACGGGCTCGGGCAAGAGCGAGCTCCTGCGTAGCCTCGTCGCCGCCCTCGCCACCACCCATGACCCGTCGCGGCTGAACTTCGTCCTCATCGACTACAAAGGGGGCAGCGCCTTCGCCGAGTGCGAGGAGCTCCCGCACACGGTCGGGATGGTCACCGACCTCGACGAGCAGCTCGGGGCGCGGGCCCTGCGCAGCCTCGAGGCCGAGCTGCGCTACCGCGAGCGCGTGCTCGGCGAATATCGCGCCGGCGACCTCATCGCCTACCAGCAGCTCGGTGCCCCGGCGCTGCCCCGGCTGCTCGTGATCATCGACGAGTTCGCGACCCTGGCGGCCGAGCTGCCCGACTTCGTCGCCTCGCTCGTCGGCATCGCCCAGCGCGGTCGGAGCCTCGGCGTGCACCTGCTCCTGGCCACCCAGCGACCGTCGGGCGCCGTCAACGAGAACATCCGTGCCAACGCCAACCTCCGGGTATGCCTGCGCGTCCAGACCCCGCAGGACTCCTCCGACGTGATCGACTCTCCCGAGGCCGCCCGCATCGGGCGCACCCAGCCCGGGCGCGCGCAGGTCAGGCTCGGACCCTCAGAGCTCATCCCGATCCAGACCGCGCTCGTGACCGGAGCCACCGCCTCGGGCCCGGCGCGCGCGGTCGACGTGAGGATGTTCGAGTTCACCCCCGCCGACGGCGACGCCGACGCTGGAAGGCCCGAGCGCTCTGACCTGCAGCGCCTGGTCGGCGCCGCCCGCGACGCGTTCTCCTCGCTCGGGGACCCCGCGCCGCGCCGGCCGTGGCTGCCCCCGCTGGCCGGCGAAGTCGACCTCGAGGAGCTCCTCGCGCTCGGGCCGCCGCGACCGCTCGCCGGAGAGCGCGGCCTCGTCGTAGCGCTCGCGCTCGCCGATGACCCGGACGCCCAAGCCCAGTACCCGGTCGGCTGGAACCTCGACGCCGGCAACCTGCTGCTCTACGGGCTGGGCGGGAGCGGGACGACGACGACGCTCGCGACCATCGCCCTCGCCCTCGCCGACACCACCGGGCCCGATCGGACCCACGTCTACGCGATGGACTTCGGCGCCGGTGAACTTGCCTCGCTTGGGGCCCTTCCCCACGTCGGCGCCGTGACCGCCCCACCCGAGCACGAGCGCCACCGGCGTCTGCTCAGGCGCCTGCGCGGTGAGCTCGAAGCCCGGCGGCGCCTGGACTCCTCCACGCGCGCGGGCGCGTCTCGGATCGTCGTCCTCCTCGACGGCTATCCGGGCTTCGCCTCCGAGCACGACGACCTGGCCGGGGACGCGACCCGCGATGCGTTCGCGCGGGTGTGGGCCGACGGGCCGGAGGTCGGCATCCACATGGCCATCACCGCCGACCGCGCCGGCGGGATACCCAACGCGCTCGCCTCCCTGGCCCAGCAGCGCCTGGTCTTCCGCCTCGCCGATCTCCCCGACTACGCCCAGTTCGGCATCCACCGATCCGACGTGCCCCGGTTCACGCCGGGGCGGGCGGTGGTGGGCGGGAGCGGCCAGGCGACCCAGGTCGCGCGCTCTCGCGAAGCGCTCCCCGTAGCGGTCGAGCGCCGCGCCCCGGGGGCCGATTCGGGGGGGGCGGGATCGATTTCCGGCGGACCCCCGCCGATCGGCGTGCTCCCGCAGAGCGTGCCCCTCGAGACCGTGCTCGGCGCCACGCGCGTGGACCAGGACCCGTGGTTCGTGCCCCTCGGGATCGGCGACGAGCAGCTCGAGCCGGTCGGCTTCGAGCTCTACCAGGGCGACCACGCGATCGTGGCCGGGAGCCCCCGGTCGGGGAAGACCACGACTCTTCTCCTCCTCGCCGCCCTGGTTGCCCGCGCCCATCCCGAGTACACGCTCATCGGCGTGGCGGTGCGTCCCTCGCGGCTCCGCGACTGCCCTGAGCTCGAGCGCGTGGTCAGCGCCGCCGAGGAGTTGCCGGCCCTCGTCGAGGAGCTACGGGCGGGTGGCGCCCCCCGTCTGCTTCTCATCGACGACGCCGAGATGGTCCCCGACGACGCCCGCGCGCTGACCGGGCTCTTCGCCGACTCCGTCGCTGGTCTCCACGCCGTCGTCGCCGGCCGGGCCGACGGCCTGCGCTCACTCGGCCACTGGAGCGCGGGCGTACGGCGCTCGCGCACGGGCCTCCTCCTTCAGCCCGACGTCCAGACCGACGGAGCGCTGCTCGGGGTGACGCTCCCCCGCCGCCCCGCCCCGCCGGTGCGCCCCGGTTGCGGCTACCTCGTCCAGGCGGGCGGGTTCGAGCTCGTGCAGGTCGCGCACCCGCCGAGCGACGCTTAGAGCACCGGGGTCAGCGTGCAGGTTCCGGCGATCTTCACTAGCAGCTCGTCGAGCGCCTCGAACACCTCGACCTGCGGCGTCGCAAAGGCGATCGCCAGCACCCCGTGCTCGGTCCGGACCATGTACTGCACCGCGAGGAGGGGCACCGGATGCCCATCGGGCGTCACCGCGGCCTCCTTGATCCGCCGGATGCGCAGTCCGCGGTAACTCCCGTCGGGGTGCCCGAACTCGACTGGCTCCACCTGGGCCCCGGGGAAGTACTCGGGAATGGCGCCGGTGACATCGGCGAGGGCGACGGTAAGGGTGACGAACAGGTGCGCGTCGTCTGCCCCCTCCAGCGGTAGAGCGTGGTCGATGCCGATGATCGCGATCACGCCGGCGGCCTCGATCCCCTGCGCGAGCGGGGCAACGGCACGTGCCAGCGGGCCCGTCATCGTCGCGGCGCCGACCGGCCGCTTCATCACATCGAAGGCCTCCCATGCGAGCGGCACGCGGAGCGAGAGCTCAAGCGGCTCGCCGTCTAACCGCGTGGCGGGGAACCGCCACTCCGGACCCCAGCCCGAGCTGCGCCAATAGGCTTCGGGATCGAGCGCCAGCTGGCTAACCATGGGGTGCACACACCGAATGGTCGACCGGCTTCTGGGCCGCGTTCCTGAGCTGCTCGCCGCCCCAGGCGACGGGCGCGCCGATGCGGTCCGCGATCCACTGCGACTCCTTGGCGTACTGCTCGGCGCCCGGCTTCGCGGCACCGGCGGCCACGGCGACCGCATTCTGGATGTCGGCGGGAAGCGGAAGCTGGTGGGCCGCGTTCTGCAGATCTCCCAAGGCCGTTACGGTCCCTTCCGCCTGCTTGACCTGCTGGTCGCCGATGCCGAGGTAGTTGGACGCGTCCGGGAGGGCACCGAAGGTAGTGTCGATGACGGCCGCGTTGAGGTTGTGGCCTTTGACATCCTGGACCACGTTGATCGCGGCGGCCGCCTTGGTGCCGTAGTTGGCCACACCGTTGGTGATGTCAACCGCTCCCTGCAGGGTGAGGCCCCCTTCGGTCGCAGCCGCCGCGCCTTCGGCGGCCGTGGCCTCGGCGGCGTCGGCGGCGAGGAGCTCGGGCGCTGCGAAAGGGGCGACCACGGTCGCGACCAGGAGCGCGGTGCCCGCCACATCCTCGGTCAGCTTACCCAGGGTCTCCCAGCCGGGGTGGCTGTAGAAATTGGCGACCGCCGATGGCAGGTCGGTGAGCGGATGGATGATGAACTTGCCGATGCTCACGACGACATTGAGGGCGCTCTGCCACCAGCCGCGGTGGGGAGGAACCTGGGCCGCGTGCGACACGCGGTCCTGGGCGGCACCGCGGGCGGAGTCGAAATCGTCAAGCAGCTGAAACCCGCGACCGGTGAGCGAGCCGATCTCGCCGTTGAGATTGTTGACCGTGCCGGCCGCCGCGTTCACCGCGGTGTAGAGCGGCGAGGTCAGGGGGACCGACGCGGGCGGGGAGAGCGGCGCAGTGAAGCTCCTGTTCACCGCCTGGGCCTGGGCCGTGCCCAGTGCCGACTGCGCGCTCGAGAGCTGCGACTGCGCGCTCGCCAGCTGCGACTGGAGGCTCTGGAGTTGGGAGACGATGCTCTGGAAGGCAGGCTTGAGCGAGCTAAGCTGTCCCTCGAAGGCGCCCAGCGCATCGGCCGCTTCCCGATAGGAGGACGTCACCTTGCCGAGCTCGTCAGGGAACTTGCTGCCCACCCCATGCTTGAACGCCTCCGCTGCGCCCCCCGTCCAGTTCTCGTCGCCGACCGCCCCCTTCAGTCCGTCACCGGTTGTCTGCGCCTGGGCCGCGACGACGCCGAACATGGCCACGAGCTGGTGGACCACCCCTGGGTCCGCCGCCAGCAGGTCCTTCGCCCGCTGATCGCCTAGGAGATCGCTCACTGCTATCCGCCCGAGGCGGCGGCGATGCACGCCTCGGTGTCGTCGTAGCCCTTGGCCGCCTGGCCGAGCCGCTTGATGACGTTGTCGATGTCGTCCCCGATCAGCCCAACACCGGTGTGCCAGGCGTCAAGGAAATGGCCGACCGCGCCTTCCAGTCCGCCGCCGCCGATCAGGGCCTGGAACGACGGCGCGATCTTCTGCATGCCGTCGAGCTCGGTCTGCAGGCCGGCGATCGTGTTCTGGAGCGCTCGCAAGGTGGTCGGATCGACGCTGAGGGAGGCCATCGCCAGGACTCAGGCCATCGAGGCGCGGATCGCGTCCTCTGTCGTCTGGTACTGAACGGAGGCGTGGGCGAGCAGCTGGGCGATCCCGTCCAGCGCGTCCTTGATCATGATCGCGCCGCGATTCCACTCCTCATACTTCGCGTGGAACGCGCCCGAAGCGGTACCCATCCAGTCGCCGCCAATCACGCTCGAAACCTCGCTCTGCAGCCGCGCGAGCTGGTCCTGAATGCTCTGCGAACCCGACGTCACGTTCGACGAAAGGGTCTGAAGATCCTCCGCCGTGACCTTGATGAGACTCATTGCTGCCTCCTCGAGGGCTGATGCCCCGGTTGCCGATTACACGAGTCAGTATGCGCGCGAGGAGGGCCGCGGAAAAGCCCCCCGGGTGTGAACCTCACCACCCCTAGCGGAGGGCGCGGGTCTTCGTCCGCAGTGCCTGCTCGTCTCGCTCGATGACCCGAAGCTCGCTCGCGTAGTGGAGCCTGTACAGCGAGCGTGCGTCGGCCTCGAGTGACCCGTAGGCGCGGGCCAGGGCCTTGAGGATGCGGTCGATCGCCTGCGTGGGAGCGGCGCTCCGCGTCACCGCGGGAAGGGCCGCGAGCTTCTTCACGCCGTTCGCGTAGGCGTGCTCGACGGCGGCCGCAGCGGCGGCCTGCGCGCTCGCGGTGCCCGCGACGTTGAGCCGTCTGAGCGCCGGGCGGCGGCCCACCCCGACGCCCTTGACAACGTCGATCACCTGCTTGGCCTGCGTCGCCGGCGAGAGGGTCGGCGTGGTCTTCGCCGTGACCACCCGCGTGCCCCCCGAACTGCCGAGGACCGCGCCGACCACCGCCGCGACGATGATCGCAGCCGTCACGGCGGCGATGGCCAGGCCCAGGCGCGAGCGCTCGTCAGCCTGAGCCGGCGCCTCATCCTCGAGGTCGTGGCGGCGCGCGAGCCGGTGGATGGTCGGCCGCCCCCCGGGCGCCGGCAGCGGAGGATCGAGCGTCGCCGGGGGATCGGGAGTGGGAATGCCGTCCAGGGT
>JALYZL010000083.1 GCA_030948875.1 Actinomycetota bacterium | reverse complement strand
GAGTCGCGCGGTCGCCGTGCGACCGGTCGGGAGTGCGACGGCACGGCGAGCGACGCGACGGTCGATCTGATGCCGCGGCACTTCTCCCACCAGCCCAACGTCCCCGGCAAGGGCATCATCGCGAGCTACAGCCCGCGCTTCTGGGGCCTCGTGGTGGCGATCGGCGTCGCCGCGGGGCTGGGCGCGGCCCTGCTCACCCTGCTCCTCAACCTGGTCCAGAGCGAGTCGTGGTCCTATCACTCGGGCAGCTTCCTCTCCGCGGTGACGCGCGCCGGCGCGGACCGGCACCTCATCGTCCTGTTCGCCGCGGGGGTGCTCGTGGCGATCGGGGGCCTCGTGATCAAGCGGGTGCCGGGCGCGGGCGCGGGCGAGATTTCCGACGGCTTGTGGCTCTCGGGCGGGCGGCTCGCGTTCTGGCGGACTCAGGCGCGGGGGATCCTCTCGGTCGTGATCGTGGGCATGGGAGCCTCGCTCGGGCGCGAGGCGGCGCCGCAGCTCACCGGCGCGGCGGTGGCCAGCGCGCTGTCGGAGTGGGCCAAGGTGCCCGCATGGCAGCGTCGCTTGCTGGTCGCCTGCGGCGCAGGCGCGGGGATGGCCGCGATCTACAACGTGCCGCTCGGAGGCGCGCTCTTCGCCGTCGAGGTGCTGCTCGGCACCCTGACGCTGCCCGTGGTCCTACCGGCGGTCGCGGTCAGCGCGATCGCCACGGCGGTGGCGTGGATCGTCGTGCCCACGGCGCCCACGTACCAGGTCCCGTCCTTCAGCGTGACCGGTTCGCAGGTTGTTTGGGCGGTGTTGATCGGGCCGCTCGCCGGCCTCCTCGCAGTCGGCTGGGTCCATGCCATCGCCGCGATCAACCGGCTCAAACCCGGCCGCTGGGGACGGATAGCAGCGCCGATCCTCGTCTTCACCGCGCTCGGCGCCGTCTCCATCGCCTACCCGCAGCTCCTGGGCAACGGCAAGGATGTGGTGCAGCGGGTGTTCGCCAACCACCTGGGCGTCGCCGTCATCGCCGCGCTGCTCCTGCTCAAGCCGCTGGCGACCGCCGCCTGCCTCGGTACGCGCGCGCCGGGCGGGCTGTTCACGCCCACCCTGACCCTCGGAGTGCTGTTCGGCGGGCTGCTCGGGCACGGCTGGGCCGCGCTCTGGCCCGGCGCCGCGCCCGGAAGCTACGCGATCATCGGCGGCGCCGCCGTGCTCGCAGCGTCGATGCAGGGACCGCTCACCGCGGTCGTGCTCACGCTCGAGCTCACGCACCATGCCGATGCTCTGATGGTCCCCGTACTCCTCGCGGTGGCCGAGGCGACGATCCTCGCGCGCCTCCTGGGAGCACCATCGATCTACTCCGCCCGGCTCAACATCGCGACTGGGCAATCCGAGCCCACGGAGGCGATCGGGCCCCTGGAACCCGAGGCGCCGGAAGGGGAGCGATCGTAAGTCAACTAGTTTGGTTGGGTACCGTCGTCCCGGCACGGTATCCTGCGTGGACGCTCCCCGCCGCCCCCGATAGGAGACCGCATGATCTTCCGCCAGATCACCCATAACGACCTGGGATGCGCGTCCTATCTGATCGGTGACGAGCAGGCCGGCGTCGCTGCGGTGGTCGATCCGCGCTTCGAGACCAACGTGTACCTGATGCTCGCCCGCTACATCGGGGTTCGAATCGAGCATGTCCTCGAGACGCACACGCATGCGGACCATGTCTCAGGGCATGGGCGCCTCGCCGCCGCCACCGGGGCGATCATCCACATCCACCGCGAGGCGCAGCCCGCATACGAGCACGAGCCGTTCGACGACGGGTGGGAGCTCGAGCTCGGAGCCCTGACCGTTCGCGCCATGCACACGCCCGGTCACCGTCCTGAGCACACTGCCTTCGTGCTCACGGACACCGCGCGCAGCTCGGAGCCGTGGGCGGTGCTGAGCGGCGACACGCTGTTCGTGGGCGATGTCGCGCGTCCGGATCTGGCGATCGAGAGGTCAGAGGGCGCGCGGGGAATCTTCCACGCGCTCCACGACCGGCTCCTGAGCCTGCCCGACTACTGCGAGCTCTGGCCTGCGCACCTGGGTGGCTCCATGTGCGGTGGACCGGGCATGGACCTGAAGATCGCCTCCACGATCGGGTTTGAGCGCGCCCACAACGAGATGCTCCAGATCTCCGACCAAGACGAGTTCGTGCGCCAGTCGCTCGACCAGCTCGGCCCTCAGCCTCCGAACTTCGAGACGATCGTCGACCTCAACAAGGGTCCACTGCTGACCCACGGCGTCGATCTGCTTCCCCTCGCCCCGCGACAGCTCGAGCTCAAGCGGGCGAGCGGGGCGCTGCTCGTCGACGTCCGCACCGACGTGCAGTTCGACGATTTCCACATTCCCGGGTCGGTGTGCATTCCGCTCACGCGCGCCGGGTTCGGCTCGAAGCTCGCTTGGCTCGCCGATCCCGGCCAGGAGGTGGTGCTCATCGGGCGCGACGACGAGGACGCCCAGCGCGCCGCGATCCCCGCGATTGCCGTGGGGATCCGCAATCTGGCCGGCTACGCCCACGGCGGCCTGACGAGCTGGCGCCTGGAGAAGCGACCCGTCGAGCGCATCGAGCGAGAGACCGTCGAGCAGATGCGCGAACGCCTCGAGGCGGACCGGAGTCTGCAGATCCTCGACGTGCGCGACGAGAACGAGTGGAACGCGGGGCACATCCCCGGGTCGCTGTTCAAGTGCTGGCACGACATCGCCGAGCTGCCGCCGGGCCTCGATCCGGAAAAGCCGGTGGCGGTGATCTGCGGCTCGGGTCAGCGGGCCGCCACGGGCGGCAGCCTCGTCCAGCGCTTCGGCGCCCAGCGGTTGTTCCACATCGTCGACGGCGGCGTCCCCAGATGGGGCCAGCTCGGACATCCGCTCGAGCAGGTTCCATCCGCCGAAGCGACGCGCGCGGCGGCCTAGCCGCTCACCCCGCCGCACTTACGTAGCCCCTACCTTCGTCCGAGGAGCTTCTAACGCGCAGGCCTCATCGTCGGGCGCCAGAACGCCCCGTGAATCCGCGCCTACTTCCTTCCGCCACGGTTGCCAGATCGGTGCTGCGAACCCAGAGCGACAGCCGACTCGCCGACCTCGCACGCGCAGGCTCAGAGCCTGCGTTTGAGGCGATTGTGGCGCGGTACCGCCGGTCGCTCGTACGCTCCTGCGCCCGTGTGGTCGGCGAAGGAGACGCCGAGGAGGCGGTTCAGGACGCCCTGCTCAAGGCGCACGCCGCTCTGCTGGGAGGAAATCCCGTGCGCCGGCTGGCGCCGTGGCTGCACGTGGTCGCCCACAACACGGCGGTGAGCTACCTGCGAGCGCGCTCCTCGCGCCCGCACCCCGCGGACACCGACTCCGAGTGCTGCGCGGCGGCGGACAGCTCGGCCGAATACCGCCAGGAGCTCGGCGAGCTCCTCGCCGCGGTCCGGTCGCTCCCCGATCGCCAGCGCGACGCGATCGTCATGCGCGAGCTCGAAGGCCGCAGCTACGAAGAGATCGCCGCGCGGCTCGGCTCGAGTCACGGCGCTGTCCGCCAGCTCCTGCACCGGGCGCGGAGCTCGGTCC
>JALYZL010000068.1 GCA_030948875.1 Actinomycetota bacterium | reverse complement strand
TAGTCCAGCTCGCGAGCAACATCCCCTTCAAGAGCCAGGTCATGAGCGTGTTCATCTTCGGCGAGGTCGAGAACGGCTCGCCACACGCCGCCGCGGCCGCCTCGGTGCTCCTGCTCGTCATCTCCCTCGCCGTGCTCCTGGCCATTCGCGGGCTGGCACGCATCGGACGGGGCCACCGATGACGGTGACCCGTCCCGCGCGCCTCGGTCTGCGGCTGATCGCGCTCGGCTACCTGGCGCTGCTCCTCCTGCTGCCCGTCGGGCTGGTGTTCGAGAAGACCTTCGCCCGGGGGCTGTCCTCGGTGTGGGGAGCGCTCAGCACCCCGGCGGCGATCAGCGCGCTTTGGTTGACGCTCGAGATCGCCCTCATCGCCGTCCTCGCCAACACCATCTTCGGAGTCGTGTGCGCGCTGGTCCTGGTGCGGGGGCGCGGCCGTGCGCGCTGGCTCCTTGACCTGGCGATCGAGGTTCCCTTCGTGATCTCCCCGGTCATTGTCGGGTTGTCGCTGATCCTCGTCTACGGCACCACGGGCTGGTTCGGCAAGTGGCTGGCCACGCACGGGATCGCCGTCATCTTCAACCCGTTGGGGATGATCCTGGCGACGGTGTTCGTGTCGCTTCCCTTCGTCGCGCGCGAGGTCGCGCCCGTGCTCAGGGAGGTCGGGACCGAGCAGGAAGAGGCCGCCGCCACCCTCGGGGCCTCACGCCTTCAGACCTTCCTGCGCATCACCCTGCCCTCGATTCGCTGGGGGCTCGCCTATGGCATCGTGCTGACCACGGCACGGGCGCTCGGGGAGTACGGCGCGGTGCTCATCGTCTCCGGGAACATCTCCGGCCAGACGCAGACGCTGCCCCTGCTCGTCGACACCCGCTTCTATAACTTCGACAGCGCCGGTGCCTACACGGCCGGGGCGCTGCTCGCGGCGATCTCGATCGTCGTCCTGGTGATCATGACCATGACGGCACCTGACAAGCGGAGGCTCTGATGGCGATCTCGCTTCACGACGTGCACAAGTCCTTCGGCGCCTTCAAGGCCGTGGACGGCGTCTCGCTCGAGGTTCCGGAAGGCTCGCTGAGCGCGCTGCTCGGCCCGAGCGGGTCGGGGAAGTCGACGCTGCTGCGGATCATCGCGGGCCTCGAGCAGCCCGACCGGGGCGAGATCGCCATCGGGGGCGACCCGGCGCTTCAGGTCCCACCGCAGCGGCGCGGGATCGGCTTCGTCTTCCAGCACTACGCCGCCTTCAAGCACATGACCGTCCGCGACAACGTCGCCTTCGGACTCACCGTCCGCCGTCGGCCCAAGGCGGAGATCCGCGAGCGGGTCGACGAGCTGCTCGCCATCGTCGGCCTGTCGGGCTACGCCGAGCGCTACCCCTCGCAGCTCTCAGGCGGGCAGCGCCAGCGGATGGCGCTCGCGCGGGCGCTCGCCGTGCAGCCCAAGGTGCTCCTGCTCGACGAGCCCTTCGGCGCCCTCGACGCCAACGTGCGCGCGGAGCTGCGCTCGTGGCTGCGGAGCCTCCACGCCGACCTCGGCGTGACCACGCTGATCGTCACCCACGACCAGGAGGAGGCGATGGAGGTCGCCGATCAGGTGGTGATCATGCGCTCGGGGCGGATCGAGCAGGCCGGCGCGCCTCGGGAGGTCTACCGCCACCCCGCGAGCGACTGGGTGATGGGCTTCCTCGGGCCCGTGAGCCGCATCGGCGAGGCCCTGGTGCGCCCGCACGAGGTGTCGCTGGCCCTCGAGCCCGAGGGTGACGCCGTCGAGGCGATGGTCTCGCGCGTCGTCCACCTCGGCTCCCACGTGCGCGTCGAGCTCGAGCTCTCAGGTGGCGGGCAGGCCCACGCTCAGCTCACTCCCGAGAAGGCCGAGGAGCTCGAGCTCGAGCGCCGCGACATCGTCTACCTCAGGCACGCAAGCCCGGCGGTGCCCGTCAGCGTGTGACCCACGCCTCCGGGTCTTGGGCAAGCTTGATCACGTGGGGTGGGAGCTTGTCGCCCGCGACGTCGGCCAGGGTGACCCGCTCGAGAACGCTCCGCAGGCTCGCCCGCACGGCGATCCACACGTTGGGGAGGGGTGTGGCGGCCCCGCTGTAGGAGACGCTCTCGGGGGGGCCGCCGCGGATGCTCGCGAGGGGGCCGTCGACGGCTCTGATGACGTCGGCGATCGTCACCTCGGTCGCGGGCCGGGCGAGGCGGAACCCTCCTTCGGCGCCGCGCTGGCTGCGGACGACGCCGGCGTGGCGGAGCTCGCCGAGGATGTTCTCGAGAAAGTTGAGGGGAATCTCCTGGGCCGTCGCGAGGCGCTCAGCCTTGACCGGCTTCTCCCCGCTCGCCGCGGCGAGCTCGACGGCAGCGCGCACGGCGTACTCCGCCTTGGCCGAGATCCGCATATGGCGGGGCTAGGCGACCGCGGCGGGCGAGAGGCCGTAGGCCTCGGCGAGGTCAGGGTCCTTGCGGGCGAGCATCTCGGCGAGTGAGAGCATCACCTGGCACTGCTTGTAGGTGGCGTCGTCCTGCATCTTGCCGTCGATCATGTGCACGCCCCGGCCGTCGGGAATCGCCTCGATCACCTTCTTGTCGAACTTCACCTCGTCGGGATCGGGGCTGAACACCTTCTTGGCGATCTCGATCTGCACCGGATGCAAGGACCACGCTCCGACGCAGCCGAGCAGGAAGGCGGCGCGGAACTGGGCCTCGCATCCCTGGACGTCACGGATGTCCCCGTAGGGGCCGTAGAAGGGAAGGATGTCCGCCGACGTGCAGGCGTCGACCATGCGAGCGATGGTGTAGTGCCACGGGTCCTGCTGCGCGGTAGCGCGCGGCGCCTCCGGGCTCTCGGGATCGGGGTCGTCGATCATCCGGTAACCCGGATGCCCGCCCCCGACGCGCGTCGTCTTCATCCGCCGCGAAGCGGCGAGGTCGGCGGGGCCGAGGCTCATCCCCTGCATCCGCGGGCTCGCGGCGGCGATCTCCTCGACGTTGATCATTCCAAGCCCGGTCTCGAGGATCGCGTGCACGAGGATCGGCCGGTCGAGGCCCGCCTTGGCCTCGAGCTGGGCGAGCAGGCGGTCGACGTAGTGGATGTCCCACGGCCCCTCGACCTTGGGGATCATGATCACCTCGAGCTTGTCGCCGATCTCGGTCACCAGCGTCGTCAGGTCGTCGAGCACCCACGGGGATTCGAGGCTGTTCACCCGCGTCCACAGCATGGTCTCGCCGAAGTCGACCTCGCGGGCGACGCGGACCAGGCCCTCGCGCGCGGCCTCCTTGTTGTCGACCGAGACCCCGTCCTCGAGGTTCCCGAGCACGATGTCCGCCTTGGCCGCGAGGTCGGGCACCTTGACCACCATCTTCTCGTTGCTCGGATCGACGAAGTGGATCATCCGTGAGGGCTTGAAGGGGACCTCCAGCATCGGCGCGGGGGCGCCGAGGGCGAGCGGTTTTCCGAAGTCTCGGGGGTTGCGCAAGGCTTGTCTCCTGGTGAGGATTGTCAGGGGCCATCGTACCCGCGCGTGCGCCACCGGCACGCCTCGGTCTATGCCGCCGCGAGGGCGGAGCGCCCGGCCACCCAGGCGTCGCTGATCTCCACGAGGATTTCGAGCATCGCGGCGGCCGCCGGGGAGCGGTAGCCGGCGGGGAGCACGACGAGGATCGGTCGCGGGGGTGGGGGGCGATCGAGGGCGCGCACGACGACGTCCTCGCGGACGCCCCGCGCGGCCATGTCCGGGATCAGGGCGACGCCGACGCTGGCGGCCACGAACCCGAGCATGGCCTGGTAGTCGTCGTGCTGGAAGGCGATCCTCGGCTCGAACCCCGCCGCGTGGCACGAGCGGAGGAACAGGCGGGAATCCGGACACGTCTGCGTGGTGGCGAGCATCCATGGCTCGGTGGCGAAGCTCGCGAGGTCGAGCTCGGGGGCATCGGCGAGCGGATGTCCGACGGGCATCGCGACGTAGAACGGATCGTCGAACAGATGGACGACGTCGACGGCGCCCGACGGCGTGTCGGCGCTCAGCTCGGAGTCGTGCGAGAGGGCGATGTCGAGCTCGCCGGCGAGGAGCTGCGGCATCGAGTAGGCGGGGTCGAGCATCATGATGCTGAGCTCGACGGCGGGGTGGCGCTCGCGAAACTCGGCGATCGCGAGGGGGACGATCGAGGCCGCGGCGGAGGCGAAGGCGGCGAGACGGAGCCTGCCGCTCTCGAGCCCGGCCAGCGACCGCAGCTCGGCCTCGGCATCGTCGAGCCGCGCGAGGATCGCCTCGCCCCGGTCGACGAGGAGCCGGCCCGCGTCGGTGAGCACGGCGCCCTTGGGGACGCGCCGGACGAGGGTGGCGCCGAGCTCGGCCTCGAGCGTCGCGATCTGGCGCGACACCGCCGGCTGCGTGTATCCGAGGGAGGCGGCGGCGCCCGAGAAGGAGCCGTGACGCGCGACCTCGCAGAGCACGCGCAATCGCCGGACATCGATCATGACCAATGGTTATACCAGGGGAAGCAAACCCCTATTTGCATTTATGCCTGATCCCGGCCACAGTTCTGCTCCCCGACGCGAAGCGAGCACCCCATGAGCACCCTCACTGCCTCGATCACCATCCGGCCCGCCTATCCCGACGACGAGCGCGCCCTGGCGCGCCTAGCCGCGCTCGACAGCGCCGCCGCTCCGCCTGAGTCGCCGCGTGTGGTCGCCGAGGTCGACGGGGAGCTCCGCGCGGCCCTGTCGCTGCAGGACGGGTCGGCGATCGCCGACCCCTTCTT
>JALYZL010000065.1 GCA_030948875.1 Actinomycetota bacterium | reverse complement strand
CGGCGCCGGTGCCGGGGCCGGGTCAGCCACGATGACGTCAGTGAGTGGCAGTGCTCACTCCTTGCGCCTGTTCGAGCTTGGTGACGATGCCGGCTGTGGGGTCGAAGAACTTGCTGGTGACCGACGTCCAGCCCCCGAGGTAGGCGATCGTGAAGAGCTTGGCCGGCTGGGTGAAGCTCGACTTGTATTGGGCGGCGACCGACGGGAGCACCGGACGGTAGCCCTCCTTGGCCCACATCGCCTGGCCCGCCGGGGACTCGAGCCAGTTCACAAACGCCTGGGCCTGGGCGGCGTGCGCGCTCTTGACGGTGACGGCGATCGGATTCTCGATCAGCACGGTCTGGGGCGGGACCACGTATTCGACGGCGATGCCCTTCTTCTTGGCGTGGATCAGGTCGTCCTCGTAGTCGAGCACCACGTCCCCTTCGCCCGACGCGAACGTCTGTAGGGCGGCGCTGGCGGCGCTCGGCTGGGCGACGACGTTCCCCAGCAGCGCCTGCAGGTAGGCGTCGGCCTGCGCCGGCGTCTTGCCGAGCTCGAGCTGGGCACCGTAGGCGGCGACGATGTTCCACCGCGACGCCCCCGAGGTGAAGGGATTGGGCGTGATCACCTTGACACCCGGCTTGATCAGGTCGGCCCAGCTCGTGATGTGCTTCGGGTTCCCCGGACGGACCCCGAAGGCGACGACCGAGTCGGTGACCATCCCCTTGGTCGGTCCGGAATCCCAGTTCGGGGCGACGATGCCGGCCTTGACCAGGCGCGTGACGTCGGGGGCGAGCGAGAAGTTGACGACGTCGGCCGGCTGGCCCGCGGCGACGGCGCGGCTCTGCGTGCCCGAGGGCCCGAACGACGTGGTGAAGCTGACCCCCTTTCCCGCGGCAGTCTGCTCGTAGGCGGCGATCAGCTTCGCGTAGGCCGACGACGGCGTCGAGTAGGCCACGAGTGAGAGCTGCGCGGTCGCCGGCTTGGTCGCCGCTGCATTCGAGCTCGATGGCGTCGAGCTGGCGGTCGTGTCCGAGGAGCCGCCGCAGCCGGCGAGCACGGCGGCCGTGGCGAGGATGGCCACCGCGGCGAACGTGGTGGCTCTGGTGGCCAAGGCCCTGAGCGGCGCGAATCGGCGTGCCCCTCTCCCCTCTCGCGGTCCCGTCATGCTGAAATCCGGTCTCACTCGATACGCTCCTCGAAGTAAATACTACTTTGTTTATCCAGTTTATTCATATTGTGGGAAAGGACGCAAGTCCAAAGCTGTCAGCGGGCCTCCGGGGAGCAAGCTCTTGTAGGGTTCCCGCCGCCGGATGCGCTTCTTCGAGTACGAATCGCGGGCGATCGTCGCCAAGGCCGGAATCCCGGTGACCAAGCACGGTTTTGCCAAGACCGCGCTCGAGGCACGCGAGATCGCCGAGGAGATCGCCGGCCCCGTGGTGATCAAGTCCCAGGTCCTGACCGGCGGGCGGATGAAGGCCGGCGGCGTGCAGTTCGCCGAGACCCCGGATGAGGCGGCCCGGCTCGCCGAGCAGATCCTCGAGCTCGAGATCGGCGGCCACATGCCGCGGGGCGTGCTCGTCGACTCGCGCGCGGCGGTCAAGCACGAGTACTACGCCGGGGTGGTGTGGGACGGCATCCGCAAGCTGCCGGTGATGCTGTTCTCCGACATGGGCGGGATCGACATCGAGGAGGTGGCCGAGGAGCACCCCGACCACGTAGCGCGCGGGCACTTCTCGACCCTGCGTCCCTTCTCGGACTGGCAGGCCAAGCAGGTCATCGCCTCGCTCGGGATCACCGGGTCGGCGCTCAACCGGCTCACGCCGATCCTCGCCAGGCTCGCGCGCCTGTTCCTGGAGTACGACATGACGCTGGCGGAGATCAACCCGCTCAGCGAGCTCGAGGACGGCGCCTTCGTCGCCCTCGACGCCCACATGGACATGGAGAACGAGGCGCGCCCACGCCAGCAGGCGCTCCTGCGCGAAGTCGGCGTCGGCGACGAGGAGACGCGCCAGGCCCGCGAGGCGACGCCGTTCGAGCTCGCGGGCGAGGAGGTCGACGCCCAGGACCACCGCGGCGTCGCCGGCAACGTCACTGAGTTTGACGGCAACCTCGGCCTCGTGATCGGCGCCGGCGGCGGCTCGCTCACCCTGTTCGACGCCGTGCGCGCCCACGGCGGCCGCCCGGCCAACTACTGCGAGATCGGCGGCAATCCCTCGGTCC
>JALYZL010000043.1 GCA_030948875.1 Actinomycetota bacterium | reverse complement strand
CCGCCGCACTGACGCGGCGGGGGCCGTTTCTAGTCCGTTACCGCGTACAGCCGCCACTCGCCGGGCACGCCCTTGAGCTCGTGCGTTCCCCGCTCCTCGCTGATAGGCGATGTGGACCTCGCCAGTGCGCGCGTAGCGAGTCTCGTGATTCACCGAGCCATGCAGCCTACCCTCGGTCAGATAGCGTCCCCCCATGAACTTCGACCTGACAGACGAGCAGGAGCTGATTCGCGAGACCGCGCGCAACTTCGCCGATCGCGAGATCGCTCCCCGCGCTCGAGACAACGACCGCAACGAGCACTTCGACACCGAGCTGGTGGCGATGATGGCCGCCCAGGGTTACCTCGGGGCGATCGTCCCGGAGCAGTACGGTGGCGCGGGGCTCGACTACCTGACCTACGGATTGATCGTCGAGGAGGTCGGTCGCGCCTGCTCGTCGATGCGCACCGTCGTCTCGGTGCAGACCTCGCTCGTCGCCTCGGCGCTCATGCGCTGGGGGACGGAGGCGCAGCAGCGGACCTACCTGCCCAAGGTGTGCAGCGGAGAATGGCTCGGATGCTTCGGGCTCACCGAGCCCGACTCCGGCTCGGACGCCGCCAACCAGCGCACGCGCGCGCGCAAGACCGACGCCGGATGGTCGATCACCGGGACCAAGATGTGGATCTCGATGGGTAACCACGCCAGCTTCGCGCTCGTGTTCGCCCAGACCGATCCCGAGCTCTCCCACCGCGGCCTCGCGTGCTTTCTCGTCGACACGTCACGCCCCGGTTTCTCGAGCCAGGAGATCCACGGAAAGATGGGCCTGCACGGCTCCGATACCGCGTCGCTCGCGCTCGACGAGGTCGAAGTGGGCGCCGATGCGATGCTCGGGGAGGTCGGCGACGGCTTCAAGGTGGCGATGAGCTCGCTCGACTCGGGTCGCTACAGCGTCGCCGCCGGCTGCGTGGGGATCTGCCAGGGATGCGTCGACGAGTCGGTCGCCTACGCCAAGGAACGCCAGCAGTTCGGGCGCCCAATCGCGAGCTTCCAGCTCGTGCAGGCGATGCTCGCCGACATGCGGGTCGAGACCGACGCGGCGAGAATGCTCGTGTGGCGCGCCGGCTACCTCAAGGACGCGGGCAGGGCCAACACGACCGAGACCTCGATCGCCAAGCTGTACGCCACCGAGGCGGCGATCCGGTGCGCCAACACCGCCATCCAGGTCCACGGCGGCGCTGGCTATGTCGACGATCACCCGGTCGAGCGCTACTTCCGCGACGTGCGCGTCACGTCGCTTTACGAGGGCACCTCGCAGATCCAGAAGCTGATCATCGGCCGCGCGCTGACCGGGGTCGACGCGCTCGTGCCCACCTGACGGTGCCCGAGCTGACGCTGCAACGCGTCGCGTCCGGGCGTTACACGCTCGGGGACTTGGGAACGCTGCGAAGCGGCCGGCGTTTCGCAGCCGAGATCGAGGCGGACGGCACCGTGTGGAAACTACGCCGCGCGCACGGCTTCGGGGCGGTCATCAACGCCACCGAACCGGCGACCGGGACACCGGTGGCCCGCTACGTGCCGAGCGGGTTCCTGCGCCTCCGTGGCATCTATCGCGGCACCATCCATCTTGACGAGCGCGAGCTCGACTGGCGCGCGGACCATCACATGGGCGAGCACTTCACCCTGCGCGAGTCCGGATACGTGCTCGCCAAGTTCAACGCGGGCACCGATGCGCAGCCGGTGAGCGTCGCGCTCTTCGGCCTGGACCACCTCGAGGCCCTGCCGCTCCTCTTCTGCTGCCACATCGTCAAGCGGGTGGTGGACATGACGATGGAGGCGGGGTCGCCCGGCGCACCCCGGGCCCCGAGCCGGTGACGGCGCGGATGGCCACCGTCCCCCCGCCCCAGACCATCGGCGTCGTCGGCGCCGGCACCATGGGCGCCGGCATCGCTCAGCTCGCGTGCCTGGCGGGCGCGCGGACGCTGCTCCACGACCCCGTGCCTGACGCGCTCACGCGCGGAGCCGAGCACATTCGCGCCCAGCTCGCGCGCTCGGTTGAGCGCGGCCGCCTCACCCCGGCCGAGGCCGCGGCGGCGAGCGAGCGGCTCGTGCCCACCAAGACGCTCGCCGAGATGGCAGCAGCCGAGCTCGTCATCGAGGCCGCCCCCGAGTCGCTCGAGCTCAAGCGCGGCCTGTTCCGCGACCTCTCGAGCGTCGTTGCTCCTGACTGCATGCTGGCGACCAACACCTCCTCGCTGCTCGTCACCGCGATCGCCGCCGCGGCCACGAATCCCGAGCGCGTGGTGGGGATGCACTTCTTCAACCCGGTGCCGGTGATGCGCCTACTCGAGGTCGTGGCCGGCGAGCAATCGGGCGAGCACGCCCTTGCCCTCGCCCGCGCCGCCGGCACGGCAATGGGCAAGGAGGTGATCATCGCGGCCGATGGGCCCGGCTTCCTCGTCAACCGCTGCAACCGGCCGTTCGGCCTCGAAGCGCTCAAGCTCCTGCAGGAGGGGATCGCACCCCTCGAGGACATCGACCGCATCTGTCGCCTGGCCGGCGGCTTCCGCATGGGCCCGTTCGAGCTCATGGACCTCGTGGGCGTCGACGTCGGCCTCGACGTCTCGCGCTCGTTCTACGAGCAGAGCTTCGGCGAGCCGCGCTGGCGACCCTCGCCGATCGCCACGCGGATGGTCGCCGCCGGTCGGCTGGGGCGCAAGGCGGGACGCGGCTACTACGACTACAGCGGCGGACGGCATCGCCTCGACGATCCCGAGCCACTCCCGGTCACCGGCGGCGACGGGCTGGTCGTCATCGCCGGGAGCACCGTCCTCGCCGGCGAGCTGGCGAGCGCCGCCGCGGACGCGGGCTGGGACGTCCGCACCCCCTCCGAGGCCGACGGCGAGGTCCCCTTCCTGATCCTCGATGTCACCACCGGAGAGGACCCCGAGGCGCCGCTGGAGGGCGGGCCGCAGGCGCTCTGCTGCGCCGCCGGCTCGCTCGCCGCGCTCGACCCCGAGGGCGGCGCCGCCGGCTTCCACGCGCCGCCGCCGCTGCACTCGACCTCGCTCGTCGAGCTCACCCGCGGGCCGGATACCACCGCGACCGCCGTCGCAGCCAGCGAGCAGTTCTTTCACAGTCTGGGCAAGCACACCGCGTGGGTCAGGGACGCCCCCGGGCTCGTGCTCGGCCGCATCGTCTGCCAGGTCATCAACGAGGCCGCCTTTGCGCTCGGCGAGGGCGTCGGAACCGCCGAGGGCATCGACCTAGGAATGCAAGCCGGCCTCAACTACCCCCACGGCCCCCTCCACTGGGCCGACACCATCGGCCTCGACCACGTCACCGCCGTCCTCGACGCACTGAACCAGGAACGCGGCGAGGAGCGTTACCGCGCCGCCCCCACCCTCCGCCACCTCGCCTGGTCAGGCCGCCTCGGCGCGTACACGGGTGAGGGGTTCTTCACGCGCGACGAGGGGTAGCACGTTCGGAACTGATGTCGATCAGTCCGGCGGGTCCGGACCAAAAGACATCACTTCGCCCCCCGGGATGATCCCGACCCATGCGAGCCGTCACCTTCCAATCCCCCGGCCAAGTCAGCGTCGAAGACCGCCCCGAGCCCGAGCCCCAAGGTCGCGATGACGCGATCGTTCAGATCGAGGCGAGCGGGATCTGCGGCTCGGATCTCCACATCTACCGCGGCCGCGTCAGTGTCGAGCCCGGGTTCACCATAGGTCACGAGTTCGTGGGGACGGTGGTCGCCGCCGGCGAGGGCGTCACGCGGGTGAGCGTGCGTGACCGCGTCCTCGGTTGCTTTCACACGGCCTGCGGCAGCTGCTTCTTCTGCCTGCGCGGCGCCTACCACAAGTGCGATCACGCCCGGACCTTCGGCCATGGAGCCGCCCTCGGCTCGCTGCCGGGAACCCAGGCCGAGCAGGCGCTCGTCCCTAACGCCAACATGACGCTCCGCCGCGTCCCCGACGGCATGTCTAGCGAGGTCGCCCTGTTCGCGGGCGATGTCATGGGGACCGGTTACCACGCGGTGCAGGAGTGCGGCGTGCGCCCCGGCGACAGCGTCGCGGTGCTCGGCCTCGGTCCCGTCGGCCTGTGCGCCGTCCAAGTGGCGATCGCCGCCGGGGCCGCCCCGGTCATCGCGATCGACGGCGTCGCGGCGCGGCTCAAGGTCGCCGAGGTCTTCGGAGCGATCCCCGTGCACCTCACCGAGCAGGGCCCGCGCGACGTCGTCAAGCGCGAGACCGAAGGACGCGGCGTCGATGCTGCCATCGATGCCGTCGGCCATCCGGACGCGCTCGACCTTGCCATCCGCGTGACCCGCAAGGCTGGGACGGTCAACGCCGTCGGCGTCTACGCCGAGCGCTGCGAGGTCCACATGGGGCTCGTGTGGATCAAGGCGATCACCCTCAAGGCAGGCCCGGCCAACGTGATCGGTCACGTCGACCGGGTCCTGGGCATGCTCGCCGCCGGGGTGCTCGATCCCCAGCCGCTCGTCACCCATCACCTTCCCCTCGACGACGCGCCCGAGGCGTACGCGATCTACGATCGCCGGGAGGCCCTGAAGATCGTCCTCACGCCGTGAGCCTCACCACCCTCCCCGATGCGCTCTCCGAAGCCGCCCGCGCCTTCGCCAGCCGCGGCGAGCACCTGCTCCTCATCGACGGCGAGCATGCGCCCGCCGCCGACGGGCGGAACTTCGACACCCTCGACCCCGCGACTGGCCAGCCGATCGCCCGCGTCGCCCACGCCAGCGCCCCCGACGTCGACCGTGCCGTCAAAGCTGCGCGTGCCGCCTTCCAAAGCGGACCCTGGCGCTCGATCGCCGCCGCCGACCGCGCCCGGCTGATCCACGCCCTCGCCGATCAGATCGACGCTCACGCCGACGAGCTCGCCGAGCTCGAGTCGCTCGACAACGGCAAGCCGGTCAAGCTCGCCAAGGTCGTCGACGTCGCCTCGGCCTCGCGTCAGCTCCGCCACTTCGCCGGCTGGCCGGAGCGCATCTTCGGCGAGGTCGTCCCCGTCTACCAGCCCGACATGCTCTGCTACACGCGCAAGGAACCGGTCGGCGTGTGCGGGCAGATCATTCCCTGGAACTTCCCCCTGCTCATGGCGACGTGGAAGATCGCCCCGGCGCTCGCCGCCGGGTGCACGATCGTCCTCAAGCCCGCCGAGCAGACGCCCCTCACCGCCCTGCGCCTCGGCGAGCTCGCGCTCGAGGCGGGCATCCCTGCCGGCGTCCTCAACGTCATCACCGGCGCCGGCGACACCGGGGCCGCGCTCGTCGACCACCCGGGGGTCGACAAGATCGCCTTTACCGGGTCGACCGAGGTGGGCAGGGAGATCGGCGCCACGGCGGGGCGAGCGCTCAAGCGCGTCACGCTCGAGCTCGGCGGGAAGTCGCCCAACATGATCCTCCCCGACGCGGACCTCGACGCCGCCGTCAAGGGCGCCTTCCAGGCGATCTACTTCAACACCGGCCAGGCGTGCAACGCGGGTAGCAGGCTGTTCGTCCACCGCGACCAGTTCGACGAGGTGGTCGGCGCGCTCGCCGAGCGCGCGGGCACGACCCGCATCGGGCCTGGGCTCGAGCCGGGCACGCAGCTCGGGCCGGTGGTCTCGGCCGAGCAGGAGGCCCGAGTGAGGGACTACATCCAATCGGGCCTTACCGAGGGCGCCGAGCTCGTGGCCGGCGGTGGTGCCGGCAACGGCTCGGGCGGCTACTTCATCGAGCCGACGCTGTTCACCGCCACCAGCGACGATCTGCGCATCGCCCGCGAGGAGATCTTTGGTCCTGTGCTCGTCGCGCTCCCCTACCAGTCGCTTGACGAGCTGGCCCGGCGCGCCAATGACACTGAGTACGGTCTCGCGGCCGGCGTCTGGACCCGCGACGTCGGCCAGGCGCATCGGCTGGCGGCGCGGCTCCAGGCCGGCTCGGTGTACGTCAACTGCTGGGGCCTCGGCGATCCCGGCGCACCCTTCGGCGGCTACAAGGCCTCCGGCGTCGGCCGCGAGCACGGCCTCGCCGGCCTCGAGGCGTACCTCGAGACCAAGACGGTCTGGGCCAACCTCGCCTGAGCCCAGCGCGCCTACGCGAGCTTCCCGTAATCCCCCGGCTCCCACGCCAGCAGCGCCAGCACCTGGACCATCGCGCTCTGGTCGAGCAGCCCGTCCTGATCTGACATGTGGAAGCGATCGCTGCCGTCGCGCCGCTCGCGCCACGCCCAGTCGGCGTAGCCGCGCATCGCGCCGACGATCTCGGACCGCAGGGCGGCGTCGCCGGTGGCGGCGTGGAGGAGCAGGAGGTTGCGAAAGAAGATCGCGTTGAACGACGGTACGTGGCGCTCGAGCGCGTCCCCGGCGTAGTGGTGCAGGGCCTTGCGGGCGATCGCCTCGGCGCGCGGCAAGTAGGCGGGCGCCGAGTCCCCGCCGCGGCGCGCGAGGAGGACATTCAGGCCGACCATGCTGCCCTGGTTGTAGCTCCAGAGCATCTTGTCGATCGTGTTGTCTGCGCGAATCTTGTCCCAGAAGAGACCGGTAGCCGGCGTGTCGCTGTCGCGGCTGGTATCGAGCGCTGCCAGCACCCACTCGTACATGTCCTCGGCGCCGATCGCTCCCGGGGCCTGTACCCCGACGCGTCCAAGCTCGGCCAAGTGGAGCCCGAGCTCTGCGTTGGGGGCGTTGGAGACGGTGTTGCGGTCGTGGGGCTTCTTCCCCACCCCCCGCCCCTGCTGGCCCCACAAAACCCCCCCCGGGAACGGAACCTCCGTCCGCCGATCCCAGCCTCCGACGGCGAAGCGAAAGAGCTCTTCGGCCCGGTCGAGGTGCCCGGCGCCCGGGCGCAGGCGCTCGAGCTCGACGAAGGCAAGTCCGATCCAGGCGTTGTCGTCGTAGTAGCGATCGCCGCCGAAGCGGGTTCCGACCGGGTCCGAGTCGTAGGCCGGGTAGTCGCCGTCGGGCTCGTAGTAGCGCTCGAGCGCCTGCAGCCGGTCGGATATCTCAGCGTCGGCGTCGAAGTCGCCGGTCAGGCCGGCACCGATTCCGGCGAGGTCGAGGGTCGCGACCATGGCACGCGCAAACGGCCACACGTGGGCGGCCGTCCACGGCAGGTGGAAGCGGCCGTCCCGGCGGTAGAGCCCGCCCGGCTTGCGAAAGCCGGCCTGCATCGCCGCGTAGGCGCGCGTCGCCCGCGCGGCGTAGACCTCCGGCCCGTCCTGCGGAGCCGCCATCGCTACAGGGTGGTGAGACCGATGCCCGTCATCAGGACCGCGGCGATGAGCAGGCGGCGGTCGCCACTGAGCGCGGCGAGCGGCACGAGCCAGCCCACGTACCAAGGAACGAGCAGACCGGCGGTAATGAGCAACCCGAACGTCGCCCAGCCGGCGCCGGCGATCCAGTCGAGGTCACCTTTCCAGACGCGCCTGACCAACCACACGAGCCACACCCCGAAACCCGCGTCCAGGACCAAACCAGCGACGTGGTTGAAACTCCCCAGGCCGAGCAGGTTCAAGATCAGCCCCGGGACGCTCTGGGCCCCCCCCACGGACTGGATCTTCTGCACCGTGCCCAGCAGGTGCAAGGGGCCGCTCCCGAACAAGGCGAAGCCGAGAATCAGCGCCAGCACGCCGGCGACGGCGGCGCCGGTGAGGAGGGAGAGGCGGCGGCGCGGTCCGTCGCTACGCTCGGCGGCGCTCGCCGCGAAGGCGAACGGGAGCAGCAGCCCGGCGGTGAACTTCACGACGGTGGCGGCGACGATCAACGCTCCGCTCGTGCGCTCCTTCTGCTGGAGCAACACGTACACACCGGTGACCAGGAAGGCGAGCATGAGCAGGTCGTTGTGCCCGCCTCCGACCCCGAACACGACGATGACCGGATTGAGGCCCACGAGCGCCGCGGCCTTGACTTGGTTCAAGCCGCGCAGGCGAGCGGCGTGCCAGACGACGACGACGATGACCAGGACCGAAGCGGCGGCGATCGCCTTGTAGGCGACCACCCCCGCCGCGATGGTGAGGGGGGCGAGCAAGGAACTAAGTGCCGTGAACAGGGGACCGTAGGCCGTTGGGGTTGCTGCCCATTGCGTGCCGACCAACGGAATCAGCGGATCGAGGATCGTGTTGGGCCCGTGCAGGTAGGGATTCGAGCCGTAGAGCGCGGCCATGCGGCCGTAGGCCATGTAGCTGAAGACGTCGGTCGAGAGCAGGGGCGGAGCGAGCAGGGCGAGCGCGTTGAGGGTGGCGATGGAGATCAGCACCACCCGCGCGGACAGCTGGTCGGCGACCCGCAT
>JALYZL010000035.1 GCA_030948875.1 Actinomycetota bacterium | reverse complement strand
CAGCAGCCGGTGCGCGGCCTCGTTGTCGGCCAGCACCATCGCGGTGAAGCGCCAGATGTCGCGCTCGATCGCGGCGTCGGCGAGACGGGTGAGGAGCTCGGTGCCGAGTCCCTCACCCTGGTAGGGGTCACCGACGACGATGGCGAACTCGGCCGCCGAGGGATCGTCGCGGTCGCGGATGAAGCGGCCGACGCCAATGATCAGCTCGGGGTCGCGGGCCGGCGTCGCGATCAGCGCGACGTGGTCGTGCTGGTCGACCTGAGTCAGGTAGCGCACCTCGTTCTCGGTCAGCCGCGGCTTGACCCCCAGGAAGCGCCGATAGCGCGTATCAGGAGAGAGGAGGGCGTGCGACGCCTCGAGTCGCCCGGCGTCGTCGCCGCGGATCGGCCGGATCGCGACCTCCCTGCCGCTGCATAATCGAACCGGCTCCATCCTCTCAGCTTACGAGTCGTAAGCTGAGAGGAGTGTGGGCGGGGTCACACAGGCCGCTGCGGCCTACCCGCGGTCGGTGATCGGCACGTAGTCGAGCGACCGCTCGCCGGTGTAGATCTGGCGCGGGCGGGCGATCTTCTGCTCGGGGTCCTGGATCATCTCGAGCCACTGGGCGATCCAGCCGCTGGTGCGGCCGATGGCGAAGAGGACGGGGAACATGTCGACCGGCATCCCGAGCGCTTCGTAGATCAGGCCCGAGTAGAAGTCGACGTTCGGGTAGAGCTTGCGGGAGATGAAGTAATCGTCCTCGAGGGCGATCTTCTCGAGCTCCATGGCAATGTCGAGCAGGGGATTGCGCCCGGTGACCTCGAACACGTCCTCGGTCGCCTTCTTGATGATCTTGGCGCGGGGGTCGAAGTTCTTGTACACACGGTGCCCGAAGCCCATCAGCCGCTCGTTGCCATCCTTCACGCCCTGGATGAAGTCGGGGATGTTCTCGATGCGCTCGATCCGGCGGAGCATGCGCAGAACCGCCTCGTTCGCCCCACCGTGGAGCGGACCGTAGAGGGCGGCGACTCCCGCCGCGACGGCCGAGTAGGGATCGACCTCGGAGGAGCCGACGCTGCGCACGGCGCTCGTCGAGCAGTTCTGCTCGTGATCGGCGTGGAGGATGAAGAGGACGTCGAGGGCGCGCTCGAGACGAGGGTCCGGGCGGTACTTGAGCTCGGTCATCTTGTAGATCATCGAGAGGAAGTTGCCGGAGTAGGCGAGGTCGTTGTCGGGATAGACGTAGGGCATCCCGCGGTTGTGGCGGTAGGCGAAGGCTGCCAGCGTCGGCATCTTGGCGATCAGTCGGATGATCTGGATGTACCGGCATTCGGCGTCCTTGATCCTGTTCGCGTCCGGGTAGAAGGTCGAGAGCGCGCCCACCGAGGCCACGAGCATCCCCATCGGATGGGCGTCGTAGCGGAAGCCCTGCATGAACCCCTTGATATTCTCGTGCACGAAGGTGTGGATCGTGATCAGGTGGACCCACTCGTCGAGCTGGGCCTGGGTGGGGAGCTCGCCGTGGACCAGCAGGTAGGCGACCTCGAGGTAGGTCGAGCGCTCGGCGAGCTGCTCGATCGGATAGCCGCGGTACTCGAGGATGCCCTTGTCGCCGTCGATGTAGGTGATCGCCGAGCGACAGGAGGCAGTATTCATGAACGCCGGGTCGTAGGTCATGAGCCCGAAGTCGTCTTCGCCCAGCTTGATCCTTCGCAGCTCGAGCGCCCGAATCGTCCCGTCCTCGATCGGGATCTCGTATTCCTTACCGGTCCGGTTGTCGGTTACCGTAAGGCTGTCGCGGGCCTCGGCTACCGCGGTGCCGTCCGTGCGGGCCTCGGGATGAAGGTCGGTGCTCATCGCTCTCCTATCGGCGGATCTTCCCTTACGGGGTCCCTCAAGGATAGGCCGGGCGATACGCCGCCGTGAGATGGCGGTCGAGCGAGGCCGTCGGCGGGCCGCTAGCCGGTGGCGACGGCGGCCGTCATCGCCGCGGCGACGAGCACGAAGCTGATCAGCATCACCACTCGCGCACCGCCCTCGTTGCCGGGGAAGTCGGGCTTGCGCAGGCCGATCACGGACACGATCACTGCCCAGGCGGCGGCGGCTCCGCCGCCGATGAACCAGGCAACTTTCGAGGGCTCCGCTACCGCCAGGAGGCTGAGCATGGGGCGCGAGCCTACCCGATCCCGCCGTTGGCGGTCGGTGGAGCTGGCTGCGCCGACTCGATTGCGACTTCGGCTGGCGCCGAGGTCGCGGCTCCATTAGGTGGCGGAGCCTGGAAGCGGCTCTCGGTGGCGGCGATCTGGCCCTGGTAGTGGCTCCCCAGATCGGGGCTGCCGTAGGGCCGCAGCGCGGGGCGATCGAGCGCCATGAAGGAGAGCTGGGCGATCGGCAGTCCCGGGTGGAGAATGATCGGAACCCGGGTCAGGTTGTTGAGCTCGAGGGTCAGCGTGCCCTTCCATCCCGGGTCACAGAACCCGGCCGTCGCGTGGACGATCAGTCCAAGCCGGCCTAGCGAGCTCTTTCCCTCGATGCGGGCGACGATGTCGTCGGGAAGTTCAACGAACTCGAGCGTGCGTCCGAGGCAGAACTCTCCTGGGTGGATCACGAACGACTCCCCCTCGGGGACGATGACCTCCTCGGTCAGGTTCTCGGGAGGCCGGCGCAGGTCGATGGCCGAGGCGCGATGGTTGTGGAAGACCCGGAACGAGTCGCCGAGCCGAAGGTCGACGCTGGCGGGCTGGACCAGGCCCGGGTCCCATGGCTCGATCCGGATCCGGCCCTCGTCGACCAGCTCGTGGATGGTGCCATCCGAGAGGACCGCTGCCGCCCTGTTCATGCCCCCAAGTGTCTCACGACGGGCGGCCGTAGGGACGCTACGCCGCCCGCGAGTTCGGCGCCAGCCG
>JALYZL010000027.1 GCA_030948875.1 Actinomycetota bacterium | reverse complement strand
CCGCCGCTCTTTCACTGTCAATCCGACGGCGCGATAAGCCGTGTCTCGTAGGCGTAGATGACGGCTTGCACGCGGTCGCGTAAGCCGAGCTTCCCGAGGACGTGGGACACGTGCGACTTGACGGTGGCCTCGGACACGACGAGGGCGGAGGCGATCTCTGCGTTGGACAGACCGTTGGCGAGCATACGCAGCACTTCGCGCTCGCGCTCAGTCAAGAGGTCGAGCTCGTCGGGGTGCCGGGAGACGGCGGCGGGGAGCCGCCGTGCGACCTGGTCGAGCAGCTGACGGGTGACGGCGGCCGAGAGGACCGCGTCTCCGGCGGCGACCGCTCTTACCGCCGCAACGACCTCTTGGGTCGGGGCGTCCTTGAGAAGAAAGCCGCTGGCGCCGGCGCGCAGCGCGTCGAGGATATATTGGTCGAGGCCGAACGTGGTGAGGATCAGTACGCGCTGGCGCGGGAGCTGCCGGGTGGCTTCGATGCCGTCCATGCCGGGCATGCGGATGTCCATGAGAACGACGTCCGGCGCGTGCTCGGTGGCCGCTCGGACGGCCTCCTCGCCGTTGCTCGCCTCGGCCACGACCTCGATGTCGCCGCTGGCTTCGAGGACGGCCTTGAATCCGGCCCGCATCATGGGCTGATCGTCGGCGATGACGACGCGCAGCTTCGTCATGCCGGCGTCGGCTCGTAGGGCAACGTCGCTGTCACCTTGAACCCATCGGGGAGCGACTCGGTAGCCAGCCTTCCTCCGAACAGGGCGGCGCGTTCGCGCATACCGATCACGCCGTGCCCGTCGGAGGGCTCCTCCAGGATGGTGCGCATCTCGTGCTCGGTGTCGATGATCGTCAGTTCCAGGGCTTGCGCCTGGTAAACGAGCGTTACCTTGGTGCTCGCACCGGCGGCATGCTTGACGACGTTCGTGAGTGCCTCCTGGATGATGCGGTAGGCCGAGAGGTCGACGCCCTGCGTGAGCAGACGCGGCTGCCCCTCGACGGTGAGCTCGATCTCGAGCCCGGTCCGGCGTAGCTGCTCGATCAGCCGTTCCAGCTGCGCCAGTCCCGGCTGGGGCGAGAGCTCGGGGGTCTCGCCGTCGGCTCGTAGGAGCCGCAGGGTCGTGTGCATCTCGGCCATGGCCTGGCGCCCGAGGTCGGCGATCGCGTCGGTCCTTTCCGTCACCTTGTCATCGTGCATGGTCGCGCCCAGCGCTTGCGCCTCGACGACCATCAGGCTCACGTTGTGGGCGACGATGTCGTGAAGCTCCTGAGCGATGCGCACGCGTTCCTCCGCGACCGCTCGGTCGGCGAGCAGCTCTCGCTCGCGATCGAGGCGTTCGGCGCGTTCGCGCAGACCGTCGCGGACCCGGCGCTGGGCGCCGACGTAGAGGCCGACCGCGACGGCTGCCGCGCAGGATGCCGTGATACCGATCGCGTAGCCGAGAAGGCCTCCGCGGTCGGTCACGCTACTGCCCCACGCGGCGCCCGCGAGGCTGGCAACCAGCGCGGCGCCCGCGGCCGCCGTCGCCGCAAGCTTCCACGGGCTGCGGACGGCGATCGTGTAGAGGACCGCCATGACCGGGAGGAAGAGAGCCCGGTCATTGGGCGTTGCCGAGGCGACGATGACGGCGATGAGCAACGCCGCGGCTGGGTAGCGGTGCCGGATGAGAATCGCCACTAGTGCGCCCGGGATGAGAAGGACGGCGATCAGCTGGTCGTCATGGATGGCTTGGGCAACCGTCGTGGAAATAACCAACGCGGTGAGGGCGACGGTGACAACGCGATCGCTGCGCTGCCCCGCGGTCTCTCGCAAGCGCCATCGGCGGGCCAGGAACATGCTCACATTATTTCCCTGGCCCGCCCTTGGCATGATCGGGTCCCAACTGCTTAGACGTCGCGCTTGACGAGCAGGACGCCCGCCGCCGCGATCGCCACCGCCACGTAGCCGGCGAACACTGCGAGGCCTGCCATAGGAGACAGCGTATGCGCGTGGTGGCCGATCTGCATCATCGCCTCGCCGGCGCTGCTCGGGAGGTACGGAGTGATCGAGTCCGCGACGCTCGAGGGAAGGATCCCCACGAGCGGCGCAGTCACGAACATGACCCCGGCGAAAGTCGCGATCCCTCCCGCGGTGCTGCGCAGGATCCCGCCGAGCCCCATGGCGAACAGGCCCGCGAGCGTCAGGTAGCCCGCGGCCCCGAGCACCGCACCCGGTACGCCCGCGTGCGAGAACGCGATCTGGAGGTGCTGACCGGAGAGGATCGCCTGGCCGGCGAAGAAGGCGACGAGGGCCGCCGGCACGGTGATGGCGAGGGCGACGAGTCCGTAGACGCCGGCCTTTCCCCACAGGACGGGCAGGCGCTTGGGCACCGCCGTCATCGTCGAGCGGATCATGCCGGTGGTGTACTCGCCGGTGATCAGGAGCACCCCGAGCACGCCGATGGCGAGGACGCCGAACCTGACTCCGAGGAGACTTGTGGTCAGCGGATTGAACGTCGCCTTGTCAGCGACACTCATGGTGGCCCAGCGTGAAACGGTGACCGCGCTGGCGATCAGGCCAAAGCCGATCGTCATGACCGCGGTGGCCAGCAAGGCGTAGCGCGTTGAGCGAAGCGAGTACAGCTTCGTCCACTCCGAGCGGAACGCTCCGAGCTGAGTCACCCGGCCACGAGGCCGGGACACCCGGCCCTCGGTGGTTGCGGAACGGGTTTGGCGGGCGATTGCGGGGGCTGAAGTGCTCATGCGGCGATCCTTTCCTGCCGGTCGCTGCCGGGGAGGTCGTCATTGGTTGCGGCGATGGCGCGGTATTCGGTCTCCTCGCGCGTGAGGTCCATGAACGCCTCCTCGAGGGAGACCTTCTCGGGAACCAGCTCATGGAGCACAAAGCCGTTCTCGGCGGCTGCGTCGCCGATCTGCTCGGCGGTCAGCCCCTCGATCTCGAGCACGCCCGGTCCCTCGCTGGAGACCCGGATGTCGGGGCCGAGAATCGCGTCGCGCAGCTCCGCCGCCTGAGGCGAGCGCACGCGAACGACGTTCCTGGACCACTCGTCGACGAACTCGGCGAGGCCGACGTCGCGGATGAGCCGGCCGCGGCCGATGATGATGAGGTGATCTGCCGTGAGCGCCATCTCGCTCATCAGGTGCGAGGAGAGGAACACCGTGCGCCCCTCGGCCGCGAGGCCCTTCAGGAGGTCTCTGATCCACCGGATGCCCTCGGGGTCGAGACCGTTGATCGGCTCGTCGAGGATGAGAACCTCGGGGTCGCCGAGCAGGGCAGCGGCAATGCCGAGCCGCTGGCTCATCCCCAGGGAGAACTGTCCGGCGCGCTTATGCGCAACCTCGTCGAGGCCGACGAGCGAGATCAGCTCCTGCACCCGCGAGCGCGGGATCCCATGCGTCTGGGCCAGCGCCAGCAGATGGTGATAGGCCGAGCGGCCGGTGTGGACCGAGCGGGCCTCGAGCAGGACGCCGACTTCGTGGAGTGGAGCCTGATAGTCGCGATAGCGCCTCCCATCGACGTTCACGTCCCCGCCACTGGGCGCATCGAGCCCGATGATCAGCCGCATCGTCGTCGACTTGCCCGATCCGTTCGGGCCCAGGAATCCCGTGACGATCCCGGGCTTGACCGTGAACGTGAGGTTGTCGACGGCTGTTTTCTCCCCGTAGCGCTTCGTCAGACTGAGTGCCTCGATCATTCGTCCTTCTCTCTTGCGGGTTGATACTGCCTGACCACAAGCTAAGGACGACAAGGCCAGCGCACATCGGCCGTCAGGTCGACTCATCGCCCGCCGAGCGAGGGTGATTTGCGCCGCCTCTCATCCGCTCGGATGAGAGGAGATCGCGCCGCGCTACCGATCGACCACCAACGCAAACAACACCCCGAAGGCAACATGGTCGGAGAGCTGTGGGATCAGTGGTAGCGCACTGATGGCCGGGAACCGCCGGCCGATGAGGCCGATGTTGACGACTCCGATCGCGAGCCCGGCCGCTGCGCCCCAGGCGGCGGACCGACGCGCGGGTAGCGTGCGGGCCAGCAGTTCCCCGCACGCGGCCGAGATGGCGGCGTGGACGAGTGCACCACGCACCAGTCCGGGTCGTCCCGGCGGGACGAGGGTGCCAATTGCGCGCGTCGCGTCCCAGATGTACACGCCGGCCGCGCGGACGCCGCCCTCGGTGATCAGCGCGTGCAGCGTGGACGGCGCTCCGCTGAGCATGGCGGCCGCGGCGGTAGCTTCGATGACTCTCCGGCAATCCCGGGCCATCACACAAGCCTACCCCCCCGCCGGCGAGTAGCCTGGCGAGCGTGTCGAAGCCGCCGAGCGAACGTGATTGGGAGCGCGCGGCAGTGCTCGAGCCCTGCCCGGGGCCGCGCCACCCCGAGCTCATCGGTGACGGCGGCGGCCTTCCCTTCCCGCCGGCCGCCCTCACCCGGCTGCCGGATCCGCTTGACCCAGAGGACCGCGCCGCGGTCGCCCTGCTCGCCCACCTCACCGCGCGGGCCGGCCCGAAGCGCACCAGTCGCGTGCCGTGGATGCGCGACACCGAGCCCCCGCCGCCGCCAGGGACCCTCGAGGGGTGGCGGCAGCTCGCGCGCACGGACGACGAGGTTCTGTTTGCGCTCGGTCTCCCGCCGCGCATGCTCACCGTCGCTCTGCGTAGGGCCGGACGTCGGGGGAAGTGGACCTTTGTCGGCTCGAGCGCGGTGCGACCGCTGCGGGTCACGCGCGACGGGATCCGCGCCTCATCGTGGCGCCTTGACCCGACACATGACTCGGGGGCCGACGAGACGGTTCTGCGCATGCTCGTCACCGAGCAGGCCTATGCGAGCGGACAGCGGGCCCACGGGCGCATCCTCCCGCCCGAGATCTACGTCGACGCCGACGAGCTCGTCCTCACCATCTTCGTCACTCCGCCGCGGGGCTTTCAGAACGGCACACCGAATCCGGAGACCCCGGTCCGCGTTGTGCTCCCCCACCCCCTCGGCGAGCGGCGCCTGATCGACGGCGCGCTCCCGCTCACGCGAGCTTGAGCGGGACTACGCCATACGGGTCGATCCGGTAGACCAGGGACACGCGGTGGTAGCCGTCGGCGATGTCGGCCCCCGCCTCGTCCCTGATCACGAGGACGGGGCTGAGCCGCTTGCGCTCGATCACCTTGATGAGGTCCTTGATGACGCCCGGGTCCTCGAGGGGCGCGGGGGCCAGGCCTGCGGCACGGAGGATGTCGTTGGCGCGCCGAGTGGTGAGCGGTGCCTTGCGCAGTCGCGCCACGAGCGTCTCCACCGCCTGCTTGTCGAGCTTGATCGAGAGGTATGCCTCGGCGGCCTTGTAGTCGTGGTTGGCGACCTCGTCGAGCCATTCGATCTTCCCGACCGGGCTGGGGTCCGGCGGCGGCGCCTTGTCTTTGGGCATGGGCAGCGATCGTACCCGACTGCTGGACTGTCACCGACCGCCCCGGTACGATCGCCGCCGATGCGTAAATGGACCCTCAAGGTGGCGGTCCTCGGGGCCCTGCTCTCGGCCCTTGGCCTCGCCGTCGGGACCATGGCGCTCGCGACGCGGACGGTGAGGATCGCCTCCCACGTGACGATCAAGAGCACGGGGCTCACCTTCACCGGCCGGGTGACGGCGAGTAACGCGGCATGCGATGGCCACCGCCGGGTGAAGCTGTACCGCCAGACGAATCCGCTGTTACTCGGGGCGGCGAACACGGACGCGTCGGGTCACTGGAGGATCACCGTGGCCAGTTTTGCCGGGATCTCGCTGGCCCACTTCTACGTCAAGGTGACGCAGCGCAGCGAGGGGACCGCGGGGACGATCTTCGTGTGCAAGGCCGCTACCTCGCCGACGATCGCCTTCAACCAGTAGCGGCCCGTCCGGCTCGCCTCAAAGCTCGATGCGCTCGCCCATGGTCACGGTGCGGTCGTCGGCGAGCTTGAAGTAGGTGGCCGGGTTGGCGGCGTTGTGGGCCATGAACAGGAACAGCCGCTTGCGCCACATGCGCATGCCTCCCCCGCGCGTGGGCACGATCGTTATCTGCGAGAGGAAGTACGAGGCACGCCTCACGTCGATCTTGCCTTCGAGCAGATCCTGGTCGAAAGCGAGGCGCAGCGTCCCCGGGATGTCGGGATCGTCCTGAAAGCCGAATCGGGCGACGATGCCGGTGATGCCGTCATGCGGGCTTCCGAGCTGGTCGGCCGCCAGGCGGTCGGACTTGGCGACGTGGGGGATGCGCGCGACATCGATGCAGATGATGATCACGTGCTCGTGGATGACGTGGTTGTGTTCGACGTTGGCGCGGAGCGCGAGCGGCGTCGTCTTCGGGTTGGCGTTGAGGAACACCGCGGTGCCGGGAACGCGCCGGGCGGGACACTGGCTACTGTCGAGGTACTCGACGAATTCGTGTAACGAGCCTTCCTCTCGGGTGCGGTTGGCGGTCACGATCTCGCGTCCCTTGCGCCACGTGGTCAGGAGGGTAAAGACGATCGCGGCGATCGCCAGCGGCAGCCAGCCGCCATGCACGACCTTGGTGATGTTGGCGACGAAGAAGGTCAGCTCGATGCTCAGGAAAACGACGGCGCCGAGCGCGATCAGGCGCTTGGGCTTGTGCCACAAGAAACGGGCGACGGCGAGAAAGAGGATGGTGTTGAGGGCGAAGGTGCCGGTGACCGCGACACCGTAGGCGGAGGCGAGGGAGCCCGAGGATCTGAACCCGAGGACGATGGCGAGGACGACGACCAAGAGGATCGTGTTGACCGCCGGCGCGTAGACCTGCCCCACCTCGTGCTCGGAAGTGTGCCGAATGGTCAGGCGCGGGAGAAAGCCCAGTTGCATCGCCTGGCGCGTGACGCTGAAGGCACCCGAGATCACCGCCTGCGAGGCGATCACCGTCGCCACGGTAGCGAGCACGACCATTGGTATCTGCGCCCACCCGGGCAGCAGGATGAAGAACGGGTTCTTTATCGATCCGGGGTCGCGGAGGATCAGCGAGCCCTGCGCCAGGTAGTCGAGCGTGAGGGCGGGAAACACGAGCAGAAACCACGCGCGTCGGATCGGACTCCGTCCGAAGTGGCCCATGTCGGCGTACAGCGCCTCGGCGCCCGTCACCGCCAGGACGACGGCGCCGAGCGCGACGAAGGCGATGCCGGTGTGGTCGACGAGGAACTGCACCGAGTAGGTCGGGGACAGGGCGCGGAGGATGCCCGGGTGCTGCGCGATCTCGACAGCGCCGATCAGGGCGAGCACGCCGAACCAGACCGCCATCACCGGCCCGAAGAGATGCCCGACGACACCGGTGCCGAAGTGCTGAATGGCGAAGAGCGCGAAGAGGACGGCGACCGTGATCGGCAGCACCAGCGAGCTGAGGCCCGGAGTGGCGACCTTGAGTCCCTCGACGGCGGAAAGGACCGAGATCGCGGGGGTGATCGCTCCGTCGCCGTAGAACAGCGAGGCGCCGATGATGCCGAGCATGACCAGCGCCACCTTCAGGGCCCTGCGCTTGAGCCTGGCCTGGTCGAGCAGCGAGGTTAGGGCCATGATCCCGCCCTCGCCGTTGTTATCCGCGCGCATGATGAACGTCACGTACTTGACCGAGACGATCATGGTGATCGACCAGATCACGAGCGAGATCACCCCGTACACGTCCACCGGGGTGACATGGACAGCTTTACCGTCGATGTTGAAGACGGCCTGAAGCGCGTAGAGCGGGCTCGTCCCGATGTCGCCGAACACGACCCCGAGGGCCCCGAGCGTGAGCGCCGCCATGCCGGACGAGGCAGTCGCTCCGCGCCCTGGGCTCGGACCGTGTCTGGCCTTCTTGGGCGCCGGACCGGCGGCTGTAGGCACGCGCAGACGTTACCCGGCTGCGCTCACGCCCAGCACCCCGGCGACCTGGCGGGCGATCTCGAGATCCTCGCGCGCCTGCACCACCAGCGCGCGGACGGTGGCCCCGGGCGCGGTCACGTCCGCGTCGCCGGTTGCCTTCCGGTTGCGCTCCTCGTCGATGCGCAGACCGAGAAATCCCAGGCCCGCGGCCGCCGCCGCGCGGATCGTCGGCGCGTGCTCCCCTACGCCCCCCGTCCACACGACCGCGTCGAGGCCGTCCATGGCCGCCGCCATGGCGGCGATGCCGGCCCTGAGGCGATGCACGTAGACATCAAGGGCGAGCTGTGCGCTCCCGTCGCCGGCCGCGGCGGCGTCGATCACGGCGCGCATATCGGCGCTCCCGGCGAGCGCGAGCATCCCCGACTCGTGCTCGAGCGCGTAGGCCATCTCGTGCTCTCCGAGCTCGGTGCGTTCGAGCAGCCAGAGCAACAGGCCGGGATCGACCGAGCCCGAGCGCGTGGCCATGGCCAGGCCTTCGAGCGGGGTGAAGCCCATCGTGGTATCGACCGAGCGTCCGGAGCGAACCGCGGCCAGTGACGCGCCGGCCCCCAGGTGGCAGGTGACGATACGCAGGCCGTCGGGGTCGCGATCGAGGAGCTCGGTGGCTCTACGTGAGGCGTAGGCGTGCGACAGGCCATGGAAGCCGTAGCGCCGCAGCCCCCATTGCTCCCGCCAGGAACCAGGTAGCGCGTAGGTGGAGGCGCCCGGTGGGATCGTCGCGTGAAACGCCGTGTCAAAGCACGCCACGGCGGGGCAACTAGTCCACGCTTCGCTCACCGCCAGCAGCGCCGCAAGCGATTTGGCCTGATGGAGGGGGGCGAGGTCGCAAAGCCCGCGGAGCCCGACGAGCACCTCGTCGGTGATCCGTGCCGGCTCGAGGTAGAGATCGCCGCCGTGGACGATGCGGTGTCCGACGGCGTCGACGGCGCCGAGCTCGCGTGCCGCTGCGGTGACCTGTGCCGAGTCGATCTCTGAGCTCGGTGCCGGCAGCTCCCGGGCGGCGCACACCGTCTCGCCGTCGAGCACGCTGAGCTTGAGGCTGCTTGAGCCGGCGTTGACGACTAGCACCCGCAC
>JALYZL010000644.1 GCA_030948875.1 Actinomycetota bacterium | reverse complement strand
GGCTTCTCCGGCCTGGCCATGGCCGTCGCGCTCATGCGCGCGGGCCGCGACGACTTCCTCGTGCTCGAGCGAGCCTACGACGTCGGCGGGACCTGGCGCGACAACTCCTATCCCGGCTGCGCGTGCGACGTCCCCAGCCACCTGTACTCGCTCTCCTTCGCTCCCAATCCCCACTGGACCTCGACCTTCTCCCCCCAACCCGAGATCGGTGCTTACCTGCGCCGCGTCGCCGAGGAGCACGACGTCCTCCCCCACGTGCGCTTCGGCTCCGAGCTGCAGGAGGCCGAATGGGACGACGACGCCCAGTGCTGGCGCCTTCAGACCTCGAGCGGGCCGCTGAGCGCGCGCGTGCTCATCACCGCCGCGGGGCCTCTGAGCGCGCCCGCGATCCCCGACATCCCCGGCCTGGCCGGCTTCGAGGGGACCGTCTTCCACTCCGCGGCGTGGGACCACGACCACGATCTCACGGGCGAGCGCGTCGCGGTGATCGGCACCGGCGCGAGCGCGATCCAGTTCGTCCCCCAGATCCAGCCCCGAGTGAGCAAGCTCCACCTCTTCCAGCGCACGCCGCCCTGGATCATGCCGCGCCCCGACCGCAAGCTGACGCGCTTCGAGCGCGCCCTCTACCACCACGTCCCCCGCGCCCAGCGCGCGATGCGAGAGGCGATCTACTGGGCGCGTGAGCTGTTCGCGATCCCGCTCCTGCGCGTGGCGCTGTCGCCTCTCATCGGCGTGGCCACGCGGCGCCACCTCCGACGCCAGGTCCCCGACGAGAATCTCCGGGCCAAGCTCACCCCGTCCTACAAGCCCGGCTGCAAGCGCATCCTCGTCTCCAATGACTATCTCCCCTCCCTGGGCAAGGCCAACGTCGAGGTCGTGTCCGAGGGGATCACGGAGATCGGCCCCCGTGCCATCATCGCCAGCGATGGCACCGAGCGCCCCGTGGACACGATCATCCTCGGGACCGGCTTCCACGTCACCGACATGCCGATCGCCGAGCGAGTGCGCGGCCGCGACGGTCGCTCGCTCGCCCAGCACTGGGACGGCAGCCTCTCAGCCCACCGCGGGACGACCGTCACCGGCTTCCCCAACCTCTTCCTCCTGCTCGGGCCCAACACCGGTCTCGGCCACACCTCCGTCGTCGTCATGGCCGAGGCGCAGGTCGCCTACATCGAGCGCGCGCTCGACTACATGCGCTCGGAGCGCATCGCCACCGCCGAGCCGCGGAGCGAGGCACAAGACCGATGGAACGCCGAGGTCCAGCGTCGCATGAAGGGCACGGTGTGGACCGCCGGTGGGTGCAAGAGCTGGTATCTGGACAGCAAGGGCCTGAACACGACCCTCTGGCCCGACTTCACCTTCCGCTTCCGCCACGCGCTGAGCCGCTTTGACCCGGCCGAGTACCGGCTCGCCCCCGCCGACCTCCCGCACCCGTCGACGACGACGACCGAAGTGGTGCCGGCATGAGCGCTCGCGTCATCATCACGGGGGCCGCCAGCGGCATCGGCGCCGCCACCGCCGCCTCGCTGCGCGAGCGCGGCGCCGAGGTAATCGGCCTCGATATCAACGCCGACGGTGAGGACGTGCTCGTATGCGACGTGCGCGACCAGCGGTCGGTCGACCGTGCCGTCGCGGAGGCGATCGAGCGCCTCGACGGTCTCGACGTGCTCATCAACTGCGCGGGCGTCGGCGATCCCCAGAGCGCCGGCCGCCCGCCCGCAGACGACGCGCTGCGCGTCATCGACATCAACCTCCTCGGCCCCTGGCGCGTCACCGGCGCCGCCCTCCCCGCGCTGCGCGCCTCACGCGGCCGCGTGGTCAACGTCGCCTCCGGCCTCGTCCATCTCACCGTGCCGCTCGCGCCCGCCTACTGCATGAGCAAGCGCGGCCTCGTTGCCTACTCCGATGCGCTTCGGCTCGAGCATGGCGACGAGATCACCGTCACCACCGTCTACCCCGGCTACATCCGCACCCCGATCCACGACGCGGCGGCGGCCAAGGGTCTCTCGCTCGAGGGCGCCGTCCCCGCCGAGAGCCTCGAGGACGCAGCCCGCACCCTCACCAGCGCTGCGCTCGACTCCCCCAAGCGCGACGTCGCCACCACCCGCCTGGGCGAGATCTCCTACGCGTTGCTTCGCTTCGCGCCGCGACGTCTTCTCGACTGGGCCGTCTCCCGGCAGTTCCAGCGCGGCGGCTTCGAGCACTCGGAGCTCGTGGTGGAGTCAGAGGACTGAGCGATTGGCGCTAGGCCCTCGCGGGGTAGCACTCTGCCGTGGACCCCGGCGCTAGCTGCTGCCTCACCTTCGACGACGGGCCCGACCCGGTCTGGACGCCGCGCGTCCTTGACCGTCTGCGCCGCGAAAACGCACGCGCGACGTTCTTCGTGATGGCCGACCGCGCGCGGGCCAACGCCGGCCTCATCGACCGCATGTACGACGAGGGGCACGACGTCGAGCTCCACTGCGTGCGCCACGTCCGCCATACCGAGCTCGACGAGCCGGCGCTCCAGGAGGACACCGATAACGGCCTGCGCACCCTGAACGATCTCGGCGCGAGGGTTCGTCGCTGGCGCCCGCCCTGGGGCGTGATCACCGACGCCACGCGCCGGGTCGCCCGTGAGCACGCGCTCGCAGTCGTGCGCTGGAGCGTCGACACCGAGGACTGGCGCGGCGACCCGGCCGCCTACATGCACGAGCGCGTCGCGGCCGGCATCGGCTCCGGCTCGGTCGTGCTCATGCACGACGGCATCGGACCCGGAGCGCTGCGCACGGGCTGCCGCCACACCGTCGAGCTCATCCCGCGCCTGATCGAGACGCTGGCCGCCCGCGGGCTGCGCGCCGTCCCCATGTCGGAGAGCGCAGGATGAGCATGCACGCCCTGCTCGACGGGAGCCCGGAGCCGCTCTACGACCACCGCCTCGACACCGCGCTCGCCCGGATCGCCGCCGGCGCCGACGAGCTCGATCGCCACCCGGCTTTCCCCCAGGACGCCTTCGCCGAGCTCGCGCGCGCCGGCGTCCTCGGCGCCACGCTGCCCGGACC
>JALYZL010000621.1 GCA_030948875.1 Actinomycetota bacterium | reverse complement strand
ACGTCACCCAGCCCGGCAGCCAGCTCGGCGCCCGGGCCCATCGCCGCGCGCAAGCCCGCCCGCGCCGATGCTTGGGGCTGGGCGGAACCCTGGGCCTTCGAGATCCCCGAGGCCGAAAGGCAGCATCGGCGCCGAAGCTCTACGACGCGCGACGCCGCGCGCCGGGCCGCAAGACCCCGACGACGGCGTAGCGGGCAGGGTCACCCGCTGGTGCCGCTCAGCGTGATCGTGCTCGCCGTCGCGGTCAGCGTCTGGGCGGCGTTGCCGCGGTCGCCGAAGGCCAGCGCCGATCCCGTCGCCATTGCCGCGGCCTCCTACTCCCCTCATCCGTCGGCTTTCGCGCTCCGCACGATCCCCGCCGCGTATCTACGCACCTACTGGCGAGTGGCCGCCGAATACGGCCTCGACTGGACGAAGCTGGCAGCGGTGGGACAGATCGAGTCAGACCAGGGCCGCAGCCAGACCCCGGGCGTTGCGCAGGGCACCAACCCGGCCGGAGCCGCGGGGCCCGCCCAGTTCCTCGGCAGCACATGGGCGCGCTTCGGCGTCGACGCGGACGGACGCGGCAGCATGAACCCGTACGACCCGGCCGATGCCATAACCGCGATGGCGGCGTACCTCAAGGCATCGGGAGCGCCGCAGGACTGGCGCACCGCGCTCTACACCTATAACCACTCGACGGCATACGTTGACTCGGTCATCGCCCGGAGCCGTCGCTATATCGGCCCGTAGCGCGCCGGCGGCAGTTGGGGGCCCGAATGCCACGGCCTCACGGCCGGGGTGGCGCCGCATTGTCACCCCTGTCATGTGCATGTGACTTTCTCGTTCGCCACCGGCTCTCTGCTAGAGCCCATGGTCTTTCCGGCCGCATGATGTCCGCGAAGACCACAGGCTCGCGCGCAGAGCCCATAAAGGTCAACGATCGGTGACGGAAATCACGATTCGGCAACTCGGCGACAGCAGGGATAGAAGTGCCGTGACAAATCGGGCCCCGGACGGCCGCGCCGCTAGGCGCCCGCGAACCCGCCACCCCACACGCCCGCCACCCCACACGCCCGCCGCCCCAGGCGCCCGCCACCCCATGCGCCCGTCCCGTCAGTTCAGCCGCGCCTCCATCGCGCGCACCTCGGCCTCCAGAATCGCACGGTGCGAATCGTACGCTGGCAGCGTCAGCCGCATGCGCCCGGCCTTGAGCGCGCCGCCGAGGTCGCCGCGGCGCTGGTAGGCGGAGACGAGGTTGTTGAGCATCCGCATGACGATCTCGTGCGCGCTCCAGGGCCGCACGTGGGCTTCGGCCCCGCGCGGCTGGACCGTGCCGCCGCCAGCGAAGGGATCGAGGAGCACGGGAGGGTGGGCGCCGAAGTGGCCGACGACGAAGTGACCGGGGAGACCGACGCCGGCGAGCGGGATGCCGGCCCGCCGGGCCACTTCGACGTAGACCACCGATAGGACAATCGGCAGGCCGTGTCGCCGCTCGAGCACGAGATCAAGCATCGAGTTGTCGGGATCGTCGTAGTTCTCCCGGTCGCCCATGAACCCGTGGTTGCCTCCGAGCAAGCGGCCGCAGGCGAGGGCCAGCGGCTCTGGGCCCCCGATGGTCAAGGCCGCGTCGCGGGCGAGCTCCTGGCCGAGGACGTCAAGCGTCGCGATCGCCTCCGGCGCGTCGACGTCACGGAACTCGGCCGCCAGCGCGAGCGCGAGGACGTCGAGGCCCGCCTCCGGCGTGGCGGCCAACGCGGCGAAGGCAGGCAGGTCCGGCATGGGGGGAATTGTGGCGCGGCGCGCGCGGGCCTGTGGTCCGAGTTGGAGGGAGATGGCCTTGGAGGGGACTGGTCGGGCCATGGAAATGCCGTGGAGAGGGAGCCCGTCGGCTCAGGCGAACTCCACCCCCCACAGCTCAGTTCCCGGCCACTGGTGACGCGTTCGTCGTCCGCCGCCAGCAGCAGCCCCCACAACTCGGTCGCCTCGTCGATGTCCGCCACGGGGACGACGACGCGAAACCCGCGCACGGCGGGCCTTAGGATCCCGCCGCGCCGCTGAACATCTTCTCGGCCCGCTCGACGATCTCTGCGTGGGTGAGATTCTCGATGCGCTGGCTGAGCATCCACTGGTGCCCGAAGGGATCGCGCAGGCGGCCGCCGCGCTCGCCGTAGAAGTGGTCGTCGATCGGGTAGATGACCTCGGCGCCCGCCTCAAGCGCGCGCTCCCAGGCCGCGTCGACGTTCTCCCAGTAGGTCGACATGATCGCCGTGACAACCCCGCCGACGGACTCTGGCGCGCGCGCCGGGCCGCCGTCTCCTGTCTCGGCGGTGATCGACACGATGCCGCCACCAATCCGCACGTCGGCGTGGATGAGCTCGCCGTCGGGTCCGGTGAAGCGGCCGCCGACCTCCTGGGCTCCGAAGGCACGGCGGTAGAAGTCGATCGCCGCGGCTCCGTCGCTGACAACGATCCGCGGCATCACCGCGCGCAGATGCTCGGGGATCGGATTGACCGCGCCCTCGCGCTCGGCCAGCCCTGGCTGTTGGTAGACGCCGAGGACGTTTCCCGCCGGGTCGCGGAAGGTCGCGAACTGTTCCTGACCGGCGGGGTCGACGGGCCGGACGATCTCGCCTCCGGCCGCGAGCACGCGCTCGACGGCGGCGTTGGCGTCCGCGACCATGATGTAGATGAGCAGGCCGGGGTCGGTCGACGGCAGGCGGTCGAGCACCCAGGTGCCGCTCACCTCGTTGACGGTGTCGTCGAAGGAAATCGAACCGTCGTCCCGCCGCCGGACATGCCAGCCGAACGCGTCGCGGTAGAAGGCGACCGAGCGGTCGATGTCGGTGGCGGGGATCTCGATGTAACAGATCTTGCCGGTGGCAAAGGTGGGCGGATCCGAGGCGCTCATGGTCGCTCCTTTGTTGTGTAAAGGCCGAGATAGTATGCGCGTCTGCGCGCGCAAGCGTCGGATGGCGCTCGGGATCAGGAGCCCCGCGCAGGGCCCGGCTGGACGCTCGGGGCCTCCTGGGAGATCTCCGCGCACCAGAAGCGCGCCCCACGCGAACCCGGCGGATGGTCACCGCGTCGACCCCCTCGCTGGAGAGGAGGGCGTCGGCCGCGTCGAGCACCAACGCCTGGGAGAGCCGCGCCGGACGCCCCGGCCTGCGCGCGGCTGCTGCGGTGTCGCTCACCCTCCTATTGCGACCAGCCCCGCCCCCGCCGACGTCCGCATAATGTCGGTCGTGTCGGACTTCGCGCCGTTGCGAGAGGAGGATCTCGACGTCAATCCGTTGCGCCAGTTCGACGCTTGGTTTCGGGGCGCAGTGGAGGCCGGCGTCACCGCACCCGAGGCGGCCGCCGTGGCCACCGCCTCATCCGACGGCGCCCCGTCGGCACGCATGGTGCTCGTCAAGCAATACGACGAGCGCGGGTTCGTCTTCCACACGGCCTACGAGAGCCGCAAGGGCCGTGAGCTCGCCGCCAACCCCCACGCCGCGCTGCTCTTCTACTGGGCGCCGGTCGGACGTCAGGTGAGGATCGAGGGGCCGGTCGAGCGCACGGCGCCGGCGGAGACGGCCGCCTACGTCCGCACCCGCGCCCGCTCGAGCCAGCTCAGCGCGCTCGCGTCGCCGCAGAGCGAGCCGATCGAGAGTCGCGGGGTGCTCGAGCGGCGCGTGGCCGAGCTCGCCGCCCTCCACGAAGGCGACCCGCCCCTCCCCGAGGCGTGGGGTGGGTTTCGCGTGCGGCCCGAGAGCTTCGAGTTCTGGCAGAACCGCGAGGATCGCCTTCACGACCGCCTGCGCTACACGCGCGGCGAGGACGGCAACTGGACGGTGGAGCGGCTGGCGCCGTGAGCATCGAGGAGTCCTCACCCGCGAGCCGCTGGCGAGCTACACCCATCTCTACGACGGCGGGATGACTACGTCTTCGGTAACCGGGGCGACCTGGAGCACGATCTTGCTCGCCGCTTGCCCGAGCGCGACCCACAGCGCTCCCCCGTCGTGGGAGATGCCCATGTGGTGCGCGCCGGCGCCCGACAAAGATCGTGCTCGTGATGCGGGCGTCGGTCATGTGGATGGTGGTGGAGCGTGCCGCAAGCGTCGTCGGTGACGTAGGCGTAGGCGCCGTCCGGGAAGATCGCGGGATGTGTGGCGCCCCGAACCCGGGTCGCGACCACGTATTCGGTTCGCGCGTGACCTTCATCCACGAAGAGGTCTTCGCGGGCAACGACCCGACGAAGGGATCTCGCCCCCCACCTCAAGGCGTTCCATCTCGAGACCGAACCGTGGCTGTTCAACCTCAACCGCCAGGGCGTGATCGCGGCGAGACTCGATGGGGCGTTCGGGATCCGCGAGCTCAGGCGGGCGATCGAGGCGCTCGCCTGATCAGCGCCTCCGCGATCAGGCTCGCCTGCCCCACAATCGCGCTCCACGCCCGCAGCGCCCTCACCGGTCCGGTGTCGGCGAGCGGTGGACGGTCCTCGGAGCGAGCGCGCTGCTCCGTGCCCCCGCGCATCCGCTCGTCGGTCGTGACCCCTCCCCTGGCCATCAGCGCGACGGCTTCGTCGTCGTGCGCCGAGGCCTTGCCCGCCTCCACCCAGCCGAAGCGGAAGGCGAGGCCGCCGGCCAGGTAGAGCACGCTGGCCACGTTCTGGGCGGAGCGCCGAGCGCTGCCGCGAGCGCCCAGCGAAAGGAGGAGACCGGACGCTACGAGCGTCTTCGCCGTGCGCATCAGACGACCGGGGCGCCCGTGCGCGAGCGCCTCGCCCGCCCGACCGAGGCGCCGCTCGTTGAGGGTCGAGAGCACGAGCTCGGCGAGGATGGCACCGGCCTCGATCCGCGCGAGCGCGACATGGGTGGGGTGGTCCTCGGACTGGCCGGCGGCGGCGAGGGTCAGGCGCGTTGCACTGGCGCCGGTGGCGGTCGCCGTGGAGACGAAGATCGGGCCGAGGAAGACACGGCTGCGGGCCCACAGCGGGACCGCGGTGGTGCCGAGGAGGACGCCGGCGTAGGACCCGAGGTAGGAGCCGAGCAGCGCCTGCGCCGCCCCGAGCCGCCGCCCGGCAGAGCGCGCGCCGAGCAGGTC
>JALYZL010000588.1 GCA_030948875.1 Actinomycetota bacterium | reverse complement strand
CCCTTGAGCTCTCCTGGGTCACTGGGCTCGCTGGGCCCCGAGGGTATCCCGATCCCCAGCGCCCCGGCGCTCGCGAGCACGAGCTCGGGGGCGACCGGCAGCGACGTTGACAACATTGGCTGCCTGGGCGCAGAGCAGACCGTGTTTCACATCCACGCGCATCTGACGATCTTCGTCAACGGCACCCCGCGCCAGATTCCCTACGCGATCGGAATCACCAACCCCCAGGCGCAGAGCACTGCCCAGGGCACGTTCGTCGGCGGTGGCGCTGGCAGCTGCTTCTACTGGCTCCACACCCACGCCGCCGACGGGATAATCCACATCGAGTCCCCGGTCCATCGGACCTTCACGCTGGGCAACTTGTTCGACATCTGGGGGCAGCCCCTCGGTCCGCGCCAGGTCGGCCCGGCGAGCGGGCCGGTAACCGCGATCTACAACGGCAAGCTCTACGACGGCAATCCACGCAACATCCCGCTCAACGCTCACGCCCAGATCCAGCTCGGCGTCGGGAAACCGCTAATCGCCCCGGTGTCGATCACCTTCCCCAGCGGCGTTTAGCCGGCCGCTGTTCGTGTAACGCGCCTCCCAGCGTTGGCCAAAGCGCCGGCGTCCGGGCATCATGTCGTGCCTGAGGCTCTCCGCGGTCATCGACAGGCCACGCAGCGCCCGCGCATCCACGTTCGCGGCTCTGCTCGTGTGCGGGGTGGTGGTAGCCTGCGCGGTAGCACTCCTCGCCGGCGCGGGCTCGGCGGGCAGTGCCGCCGCGCCGCCGACGGCGCGGCCTACGGCCGGGCCAGTCCAGCACGTGACCTACGCGCCCCACGCGCCGTTCGCGGTCGGGGAGATCGTCGTCCACTACGTCGACACGAGCCGGGCCGTGCACTACCCCGGACAGCCGGCGCAGCCGCGCCCGCTCACGACGGTGATCCGCTACCCGGCAGCGGGCGCCGCCTCGCAGGTCGACATATTCCGTGCCGCGCCGGCGACGGCCTCGGGCCCGTTCCCCCTGATCGTCTTCGGTCACGGGTTCAACGTCACACCCGCGATCTACGCACGCCTGCTCCAGGCGTGGGCCAGCGCCGGCTACGTGGTCGTGGCGCCCATCTTCGCGCTCACCAACAAGAACGCCCCCGGCGGCGCCAACGAGTCCGACATCGTCAACCAGCCGCGCGACATGAGCTTCGTGATCACCCAGATGCTGGCGGCGAGCACGCGCACGCACGGAATCCTCTCCCGGCTCGTCGACCCGCACGCGATCGCCGTCTCCGGGCAATCAGACGGCGGCGAGACCGCGCTGGCGACCGCCTACGACAGCTATTACCTGGACCGCCGCATCGATGCCGCCGTCATCCTCTCGGGCGCCGAGTTGCCGGGCTCCGGCTTCTACTTTCCGAAGCCCAGTCCGCCGCTGCTCGCCTCACAGGGAACGGCAGACGTCATCAACCTGCCCGGCAACACGTACGCGTTCTTCCACGCCGCGCCCGCTCCCAAGTTCCTGCTCCGGCTGCTCGGGGCGCCGCACCTCGGCCCCTATACCGACGAGCAGCCGCAGCTCGGAGTGGTCGAGCGAGCGACGGTCGCCTTCCTCGATCGCTATCTCAAGCATCTGCCCGGAGCTCGGGCCCGGTTGTGGAGCGCCGGGGACGTGCCGGGCGTCGCGAGCCTCAGTACCGCTCGCTAGGCACGGCGCGCGACCGCGATGCCGCCCTCGTGGTCGAGGGGCCAGGCCTCGACGGAGGCGAAACCCGCGTCGCTCAGCGCGCGGCGCCACCAGTCGACGCTTGCGGGATGCTCGCCGCGGCCGCTCGCCAGCCGCAGGGCGTTCTTGAGCAGCCGGAGCACGCCGGCCGGACCGCGCCTGAGCATCGAGCGGACGAAGCGCAGGATCAGCGCCCGCTCGCGGGTGCCGCGAAGTCCGACCTCGAACATCATGTCTCCGATAACCAGGCGCCCGCCGGGGCGCAGCACGCGGGTGATCTCGTCGAGCGCCCGGCGCTTGTCGGCATCGCAGACATGGTGAAAGCAATAGTTGGAGAGCACCACGTCGGCAGAGCCGTCGGCGAGGGGAAGCTCCGTGGCGTTGGCCACGAGGACGTCGACGTTGACGCCCGAAAGGCCGGCGACCTTCGCTTCGAGCCGGCGGCACATGGCGGGGGAGATATCGAGCGCGGATACGCGGCGCACGTCCGGCGCCGCGGCAAGCGCGAGCAGGCCGGTGCCGGCGCCGATGTCGACGACTCGGTCCTCGGGGGTCAGGCGCGCAAGCTCCAAAATCTGCTGGCGCAGACGCACGAATCCGGGGGTATCGGTCAGCTCCTCGACGTGGCCGACGTGATCGTCCCAGGATTTGGAGCGACGCCAGGCGAGGGGCGATACACGGCGACGGCGGGTTCGCGGAGCCCGCCAGCCCGGGAGCGCCGCGCCTGACCTGGAGTCGGGACCGACGAAATTGGTCGGGGGTGAGGGGATGTCTTTTGATGGGCGCACGTACCCTCTATACCCAAGCGCAGCCGCTCTCACCACTGGTAAAGCTCCGGTGAGATTTCCCTAATTCCGAGTCCCCGATGCCGACTCCGTCACAACCCAGCGCCACCGCCCGCCGCGCCCGCCGCACAGCCGTGCGG
>JALYZL010000586.1 GCA_030948875.1 Actinomycetota bacterium | reverse complement strand
TCTGGCTCGCGCTGATCCTCCTCTACCTCCTCGCCTCGGACATCGGCAAGATCCCGATCCTCCCCGGGGCCAACTCCTACGTGGGGCTCACCGCCAATCCGGGCAAGTGGTTCACCTCGCTGATCCTCCCCTGGCTGGTGCTCGCGGCCATCCACGCGGCGATCTACTCGCGCCTCATCCGCGGGCAGCTGCGGACGGTCATGGACGAGGACTACGTCCATAGCGCCCGGGCCAAGGGCGTGGTCGAGCCCCTCGTGGTCTGGCGTCACGGCGCCGTCGCGGCCGTAGCTGCCGTCGTGGCCGTGCTCGGGCTTGACATCGGCGGCCTCCTCGGTGGCGCCGTGCTCACGGAGACCGCGTTCAGGATCCACGGCATCGGACTGCTCAACTACGACGCCGTCCTCCATTCCGACTTCGCCACCGTCCAAGGCACGGTCCTCCTGGCGGCGATGTTCGTCGTGGTCTTCAACCTGATCATCGACATCGGCTTCGCCTGGCTCGACCCGCGGGTGAGCGTCGCGTGAGCGAGCCGATCCTCAGCGTCGAGGGCCTGCGGGTGGCGTTCGAGACCGACGTGGGGACGGTGCACGCCGTCGACGGCATCTCCTACACGGTCACGCCGGGCCGCACGCTCGCGATCGTCGGCGAGTCAGGGGCGGGGAAGACGGTCTCGGCACTGGCGGTGCTCGGCCTGACCCGCGGTCTCCGGACGCAGAGCGCGGGACGGATCATGTTCGCCGGACAGGATCTGGCGGCGCTCGACGACGACGGGCTGCGGGGGATCGTCGGCGACGGTATCGCGATGACCGCCCCGGATCCGCTGTCGGCGCTTCACCCCCTCTACCGGCTGGGAGTGCAGCTCACCGAGGCGATTCGGACGCATCGCGCCGTGTCGGCGGCCGCCGCCCGCGACCGGGCCATCGGCCTGCTCGAGCTGGTGGCAATCCCCGATCCCCATCGCCGCATCGACGTCTATCCCCACGAGCTTCCCCCGGGTCTGCGCACGCGAGCGGTTCTCGCCATGGCGCTGGCCAACGGGCCGAAGGTGCTGATCGCCGACGACCCGACGAGAGGGCTGGACGTCACCGCTGGCGCCCAGATCCTCGCTCTGCTCGACGCTCTTCAGAAGCGCTTGGGGACGGCGATCATCCTCATGACCCGCGACCTCGGAGTGGCAGCAGAGCTCGCCGATGAGATCGCGGTGATGTACGCAGGGCGGCTCGTCGAGCGAGCCTCCCCCGAGCAGCTCTTCGTCACTCCGCAGCATCCCTACACGTGGGGGCTGCTGCGTTCGGTCCCGCACTTGGGTGTCGGAGTCACGGAGCTGACGCCGATCTCGGGAGCGCCGCCGAGCATCATCAACCGGCCTTCCGGTTGCCACTTCCATCCCCGCTGCCCGTACGTGCAGGCCTCGCACCGGCGCATCGATCCGCAGCTTCGTCCCGTGGCCGGCGCGGATGGGCACAGCGTCGCGTGCCTGCTCGACGACTCGGTGCGCCGTCAGATCTGGCAGGGAGGGGCGTGAGCACCACCGGTACCCGTCTGATCGAGGTCAGGAACCTCGTCAAGCACTTCCCGATCGGCGACGGCGTCCTCCGGGGTCCGGCCGGCTCGGTCAGAGCCGTCGATGACATCTCCTTCGACGTGATGAGCGGCGAGACGCTGGGGATCGTGGGCGAGCACGGCGCCGGCAAGAGCACGACGGCACGGCTGATCGCTCGCCTACTCGACCCGACCTCAGGCGAGATCCGCTTTCAAGGCCGCGATATCGCCGCCTGCAAGGGCGCCGAGCTGCGGCAACTGCGGCGGGATATGCAGATGATCTTCGCGGACCCGGGCCGCTCGCTCAACCCGCACCGGCCGGTCGGCGCCACCATCGGCGAGCCGTACACGATCCACGGGATCCACCGAGACGAGGGGGAGCGCAAGCGGCGGGTCCAGGGGCTGATGCACCGAGTCGGGCTTGATCCCCAGGGCTACAACCGCTATCCGCACGAGTTCTCAGGCGGCGAGCGCCAGCGGATCGCGATCGCCCGCGCGATCGCGCTGGAACCCAAGGTGCTCGTCGCGGACGAGCCCGTGTCGGCGCTTGACCTCTCAGTCCAGACCCAGATCCTGAGCGTGCTCCGCGCGCTCCAGCGCGACCTGGGGCTGGCGCTCATCTTCGTCACCACGGACCTGGCCGTGGCCAGCCACGTATGCCACCGTGCGGCCGTCATGTACCTCGGCAAGATCGTCGAGGTGGCGCCCAACGAGTCGCTCTTCGGCTTCCCCCGCCATCCATACACGGGCGCGCTCCTGTCGGCCGTCCCCGGCGGACACCGCGAGCGCGAGCTCATCACCGGTGAGACGCCGAGTCCGGCCAATGTGCCTGCCGGCTGCCGTTTCCACACTCGCTGTCCGAAGGCCGAGCACCTGTGCTCCGGGCAGGAGCCGCCGCTCGCAGACAAAGGCGCGGGCGCAGCGGCGGCCTGTCACTACCCACTCGCCGGGGCCGGTTAGCCCTCCGTCTCCGTCTCGGTCTCCGTCTCCTCGTCCTCGTCGTCCTCGTCGTCGACGTAGAGCGACTCCGCCGCGAGCTCGTCGCCGCGCTTAGAGAAGAGCTTCACCTCAATGAAGTCGCCGCGGAAGTTGTCCGGGGCAATCAGGGTAAAGCGCTCCTCGGCGAGCTCGCACTGATCGACGGCGAGGTTGGCCAGCTCGGCGGTGACGGTGGCTCCTCCGGGAATCAGGGGAATGCCCCAGACCAGGGTCATGTCGGCCGTCTTACCGGGAGCGCCGCGCCAGGTGCCGATCACCTCGTCGTTGAGGTCGAGCTTCCAATCCGGGTTCGCTTCGTGGAGCTCGGCCGTGAAGTCGGCGTGGGCTTCGAAGTCGCTGGGGCCGCCTGCTCCCTCGGAGAAGGAGACGAAGCCGAAGATCTCGTACTCCTCGGTGGTCCTCGCCACGGCGGGAATGTAGGTGCGCCCGGCGAAGGTGCGGTCGGGGAACCATGAGACCTCCCCGGGGTCGCCGATCTCCTCGCCCTCGGTGTCGATGGCCTGGCAGGCGGCGATGAAGTGCTCTCGCAGCGTGTCCGCCCAGCGCCCGTAGGGCAGCGACTCCTGGGGCGGCTCAGCGGCGAAGCTGATGACGAAGCGGTCGGTAGGCGGCATCTTCGCGCCCGAGAGCATAGGCGCTCGGGCGCCTCAGCGCCCATCGGTGCGATTAGTCTGGTGTCCGTGACGCAGGCCCGCATCTACGGTCGAGCCCGCGGAGCCCTGGGACCGGTCGCCGAGCCTTTCGCCGCGCGGGCCCGGCGCCGGCGCCTCGAGCAGTTCCTGCGCCTCGCCGGCGTCGGAACCGACACCCGCATCGTCGACGTCGGATGCGGCGGCTTCGGGCTGCGCGCTCTCCTCCCCGAGTACGAAATAACCGGCGTCGATGTCGTCGAGCGTCCTGAGTATCAGGGTCCCTTCGTGCGCGCCGACGCGACGCGGCCCCTCCCCTTCGACGATGACGAGTTCGATATCGGCTACGCCAGCAGCGTCATCGAGCACATCCCGCCCGAACACCGCTCCGCCTTCGCGAGCGAGCTGCGGCGCGTAGCGCGTGGCTGGTACGTGCAGACGCCCGCGATGAGCTTCCCCATCGAGCCGCACGCGCTGCTGCCCGGGGCGCATTGGCTACCGCGCGGAGCTCGCCGTCGCTACTGGCGACTGGGCGCCGGCGGAGACCCCGACGAGGTCCAGCTCCTGCGCCGCCGAGAGTTCGAGCTCCTGTTCGGCCCGGCGATCCGCGAGCGATTCGGTCCCCTGACCAAGAGCTGGGTGTGCGTGCGGGAGCCGCGATGATGGGAGCTGCGGTGCGCCTGCGCGCTAGAACGCCCCGCGCCGTGAGAGTACGGCCGGGATCGTCTTGAGCATGATCACGAGATCGAGGAACACCGACCAGCGCTCGAGGTAGAGGAAATCGAGACGGACGAGGTCGTCGAAGTCGAGCTCGGAGCGCCCCGAGACCTGCCACAGGCCCGTGATTCCCGGGAGGACGAGGTAGCGCTTCTTGTGCCAGTCCTCGAGGCGCTCGAAGTCCCGGAGCGGCAGCGGGCGAGGACCGACCAGGGACATCTCGCCGCGAATCACGTTGACGAGCTGGGGCAGCTCGTCGAGCGAGTAGCGGCGCAGGAAGCGGCCGACCGGCGTGAGCCGCGGATCGCGGCGAATCTTGAACAGGGCACCTGAGGCCTCGTTGAGGCCCTCGAGGTCGGCCTGGACCTGGTCGGCATGCATGCGCATGGTGCGGAACTTGAAGCAGCGAAACGGGCGGCCGGCCATGCCCGGTCGCGTCGAGTGGTAGATCACCGGTCCCCGCGAACTCAACCTCACCGCGAGCGCGCTGGCCAGCAGCACGGGCGAGAGGAGCACGAGGAGGATGGTGGAGATCACCAGGTCGAAGGTGCGCTTGATTGCGAAGTCGATCCCCTCGAACACCGGTGGGCGCAGCGTGAACAGCGGTACCGACTCGCCCGGCACGAACTCGGCACGCTTGGACAGAATCTCCATCGTCGACGGCGCAATGTGCACGCTCACCCCGCGCTGGTGGCACTGGTCGACGAGCTCGACCGCCTGCTCCTGCGGGAAGTCCGGGTCGGCGATGATCACCTCCTGGACGCGCTCGCGCGCGAGCACGTCGGGCAGATCCTCGAGCTGGCCGAGCGAGCGCAGCCCGTTCTGAGGGCGGGGCTTGATCGAGATGTAGCCGACGAGATCGACCGGCACGTGCGACCGTCCGGACAGGGCGTGCGCTACCGCCTCGATGTGCTTGCCCGACCCGACGAGCAGCGCGCGGCGGCGATAGCCGGCCTTCTCGAGCAGCTTGCCCGTCAGCAGCGTGTGCGCGTAGCGAAGGGTGGTGATGTAGACGACGCCGAAGAACAGCGAGCCGTAGAACAGGAAGTAGCTGTTGAAGTGCTGCCCGCTGGCGAGCGCGAACACGAGCGCGATGACCGTCGCCTGGAACAGCGCCGTGGCGATGGCCGCGAGACCGGGCCGGCGCGGGCGATCGGCGTAGAGATCGGCCCGAGCGAACATCAACACCGTGACCAGGTAGGCGAAGGCGATCCATTGCTGGGTCTCATGCCATCCCGCGGCGGCACTGAAGTGGTGGCCGAGGGCGAGCTTGATGAGCAGAGCCGTGAACAGGCTCCCGACGACACCGACGTAGTCGAGCGCGAGCAGTGAGGCCACGCGGGCGAGGCGCCGCAGCGTCTCCAAGCGCAAGACGAACGACAGCGCCGGCGGGCGCTTGCGGCGCACGTCGCGATGAGGCAGCGCCGGCGGGACGACGCCGTCGGCGGCGCCGTTCGTCGGCTTGGGCGTGGCTTCTTTCTGCTCGATCGTCAAAGCCGCCTTCACACGATTCTGTTGTCCCCTGCCACTAGAACGGTACCGCGACATCGAAGTTACGCGGAACCCGACACCTGGACGACCTCAACTAACCGGCTGCTAACGGGTTCCCTCGACGAGCGCGCCAGGACCCGAGAGGTCGATCGTCTTCTGCAGCCCCTCGCGCAGGTTGACCGTGGGCTCCCAGCCCAGGATCTTCCGCGCCAGCGAGATGTCGGGCTGCCGGACCTGCGGATCGTCCGTGGGCAGTGCCTCGAAGACGATCTCCGAGTCCGAGCCGGTGACCTCGAGCACGGTCTGCGCGAGCTCGAGCAGCGTGAACTCGTTGGGATTGCCGATGTTCACGGGATAGTGGTGCTCGGACTCCGCGAGCGCGATTATCCCCCGAATCAGGTCGTCCACATACGTGAACGACCGCGTCTGCGAGCCGTCGCCGAACACGGTGATGGGGAGGTTCTGGAGCGCCTGGCGCAGGAAGGTCGGAATCGCGCGCCCGTCGTGGGGGCGCATCTTGGGGCCAAAGGTATTAAAGATACGAACGATCGCCGTGTCCACGCCCTGCTGGCGGTGGTAGGCCATGGTCAGGGCCTCGGCGTAGCGTTTGGCCTCGTCGTAGACGCCGCGGGGGCCGATCGGGTTGACGTGACCCCAGTAGGTCTCCGGCTGGGGATGGACCTGCGGGTCGCCGTAGACCTCGCTGGTCGAGGCGATGAGGAAGCGCGCGCGGTGGGTCTTGGCCAGGCCGAGCGTGTGGTGGGTGCCGTACGAGCCGACTTTGAGCGTATGCAGCGGCAGCCGCAGGTAGTCGATCGGCGAGGCCGGGGAGGCGAGGTGGTAGACGAAGTCGACCGGCTCCTCGACGAAGTAGGGGTTGATGATGTCGAGGTTGAGGGTGACGAAATCGTCCGTGCGGATGTGCTCGATGTTGGCGAGCGAGCCCGTCTCGAAGTTGTCGACGCAGATCACGCGATGGCCGCGGCGTAGCAACTCGTCGCACAGGTGCGAGCCGAGAAAGCCAGCGCCGCCGGTCACAAGGCAGGTAGTCATACACCGCAATCTATCTGTCCTCCCTGTCGCATGCGCGTTCGGTACGCCGTAGCCGGATGTCTAGGATCCGGGTTCCAGGAGGAAAGACAAGGGAGGCAGCGATGGCGGCAGCACGCTTCGTGGAACGACTCAACGAGCAGATCGCGCAGGAGCTGGCAGCGTCTCAGCAGTACGTCGCCAACGCCGTCTACTACGACGCGGAGACGCTCCCTCGCCTGGCTGCCTTCTTCTATGCCCAAGCGGTCGAGGAGCGCAACCACGCGATGATGATGGTCCGCTACCTGCTCGATGCCGACGCGCCGGTGACCATCCCCGGCGTGGGCGCCCCAGAGTCTCAGTTCGCTGACATCGTCGCCCCGGTCGCGCTCGCATACGAGCAGGAGAAGCGCGTGAGCGACCAGATCGCAGGGCTGATGGGGGTCGCCCGCGAGGAAGGCGACTACCTCAGCGAGCAGTTCGTGCAGTGGTTTCTCAAGGAGCAGGTCGAGGAGGTCTCGACCATGTCCGACCTCCTCACCGTGGTCGAGCGCTCGAGCGACTCGCCGATGCTCGTAGAGGACTATCTCGTCCGCGAGCACGGCGCCCCCGGCGCCCCCGACGCGACGGCGCCACCGGCTGCCGGAGGGGCGCTGTGAGCGCGGGACCCGCCGCCGGTCGCTACTCCGACGAGCTGCGCTCGCTCGCGAGCGGGATCTGGGAGGCCCAGCACGCGCATCCGTTCGTGCAGGGAATCGGGGGCGGGACGCTCGAGGTCGAGCGCTTCCGGCACTTCGTGCGCCAGGACTACCTGTACCTGATCGAATACGCTCGCCTCCTCTCGCTGGCCTGCGCCCGCGCCCCGCGCCTCGAGTGGATGCGCCGCTTCGCCGAGCTCTCGGAGTCGACCCTCGGTAGCGAGATGGAGATGCACCGCGAGTTCGCCGCCACCTGGGGGATCGGCGCCGAAGAGCTCGAGTACGAACGCGCCACCCCAACCACGCGCGCCTACACCGAGTTCCTCCTGCGCACCGCAATGTTAGGCGACTTCTCAGAGCTGGTCGCCGCATTGCTGCCGTGCATGTGGGGCTACGCGGAAGTAGGCCAGGTACTGGCGCCGCGGGCCTCCGGTAACCCCTACGCGGCGTGGATCGAGACCTACGCGAGCGCCGAGTTCATCGAGCAGGCAGCGTGGTGCCGAGCTGTCGCGGACGAGCTGGCTTCAGGCCTCGATGACGCCGGTCGCGCGCGCATGCTGGAGGCCTTCCTGCAGTCCAGTCGCCACGAGCTCGCGTTCTGGGACATGGCGTGGCAGCTGGAGGGCCAGGCCTGAGCATTGAACGCATCGTTGTGGTCCGCTATCCGGAAACAACGTTGCGTCTATCAGGCCGACGGCGTGCTGCCCGGCACCCACTCCCCCGATTCCTTCTTCCAGATCGGGGCCTGGGCTTTTATCCGGTCGATGATCTCCCGCGCTCCGGCGAAAGCGTCGCCGCGGTGGGGCGCGGACACGGCCACCACGACCGACGGCTCGGAGAGCGGCACAGTGCCGGTGCGGTGCTCGGCGGCGGCGGCGCAGAGGCCGTGGCGCTCGACCGCCTCGCTGACGATCTCGGCGATCTGGCGCTCGGCCATCGCGGCGTACGCCTCGTACTCGAGCGCTTCGACCTCGCGGGTGACGCCGTGGAAGGTCACCACGGCACCGGCGGCGGGGTCGCGCACGAACCCGAGCAATCGGTCGACGGCGATTGCCTGGTCGGTCACGCGGGCGTGTACGTCGGAGACCTGGGAGCCGCCGGAGACGGGCGGGATCAGGGCGAGCTCGTCGCCGGCGCGGAGAATCGCTTCCTCGTCGGCGTACTCCTGGTTGACGGCCATCACCACCGGCACGTCGCTGGTGATGGCTCGGAGCTGGTCGAGCGCGTCGCGTACCCGTGCCTGCTCGGGAAGGTCGAGCTCGACCTCGCTAGCGCCGGCGCGCTCGCGCAAGCCGGCAAACAGTCGGATCCTGACCTTCACGACGACAAGGCTATACAGCACGGGTAATCTTGCGCTTGATGGCAACGACTCCCGAGCACCGGACCATCGGGCCGATCACCGGGCCCGACGACGAGCACCGTCACACTGACTCGGGGATCGAGGTCAATCCCCTGTACACCGAGCAGGATCTGTCGGGTTCGCTCGAGCTCGGCGATCCCGGCGAGTATCCGTACACGCGGGGCGTGCACCGCGACATGTACCGCAAGCAGCTGTGGACGATGCGCCAGTACGCGGGCTATGCGAGCGCGAAGGAGTCCAACGAGCGCTACCGCTATCTGCTCGAGCACGGCTCGACCGGCCTGTCGATGGCCTTCGACCTCCCGACACAGCTTGGGCTCGACTCCGACCATCCCCGCTGCCTGGGGGAAGTCGGTCGCACCGGCGTCGCCATCGACACGATCGACGACATGCGCACCGCGTTTGACGAGATCCCGCTCGACAAGGTCTCGACCTCGATGACCATCAACGCTCCGGCCGCCGTGCTCCTGCTCCTCTACGAGCTCGTGGGCGAGGAGCAGGGCGTGCCGTCCGACCAGCTCCGGGGCACGACCCAGAACGACATCCTCAAGGAGTACATCGCCCGCGGGAACTTCATCTACCCGCCGGAGGGCGCGATCAGGCTCACGACCGACCTCTTCGCCTACTGCCACGAGCGGGTCCCGAAGTGGAACACGATCTCGATCTCGGGCTACCACTTCCGCGAGAAGGGATGCTCGGCTGTTCAGGAGGTCGCGTTCACGCTCGCCAACGGCATCGCCTACGTGCAGGCTGCGCTCGACGCCGGGCTCGCGGTGGACGAGTTCGCACCCCGGCTCGCCTTCTTCTTCAACGGACACAACAACGTCTTTCAGGAGATCGCCAAGTTCCGCGCCGCCCGCAGGATGTGGGCCAAGATCATGCGCGAGCGCTTCGGCGCCAAGGATGAGCGCTCGTGGCGGCTTCGCTTCCATACCCAGACGGGCGGCGTGACGCTCACCGCCCAGCAGCCCCAGAACAACGTCGTCCGCGTCGCTCTCCAGGGGTTCGCCGCGGTCTGCGGTGGAACCCAGTCGCTGCACACCAACGGCTTCGACGAGGCCTTGGCGCTGCCAAGCGAGCGCGCGGCCAAGATCGCGCTGCGCACGCAGCAGATCATCGCCTACGAGTCGGGCGCGGCCGACACCGTCGACCCGTTCGCCGGCTCCTACTTCGTCGAGGCATTGACCGACGAGATCGAGACCCGGGCGCTCGAGCTCATCGCCAAGGTCGACGAGCTCGGCGGCTCGGTTCACGCCATCGCCTTCATCAAGAACGAGATCGAGGAATCGGCGTTCGGCTACCACGAGCGCTACCGGACGGGGCAGGACATCGTCGTGGGCGTCAACAAGTACGTTGAGGACACCCCCGAGATCGAGGACATCCTCCGCGTCGATCCCGAGTCCGAGCGCGAGCAGGTCACGCGCCTGAAGGCGTTCAAGGCCGATCGTGATCAGGAGCTGGTCGAGCGCCGCCTCGAGGAGGTGCGCGAGGGTGCGCGCGGGACCGCCAGCCTGCTCTTGCCGATCCGCCAGGCGCTCAAGGACCGCTGCTCGATGGGCGAGGTGTGCGGCGCGGTCGGCGACGTCTTCGGGGAGTACCGAGAAGCGCTGTAGTCTCCCGCGCCGATGCTCGTCATCGCCGTGCATTTTTGGGAGGTCGTTCTTGCCGCCCACATCGCGGCGATCGTCATCGCCTTCGGAGTGATCTTCGCCTACCCGGTGATCTACCTGTGCGCGGCGAAGCTCGGCCCCGGGGCGATGCCCTGGTACTACCGGATGCGAGTCCTGCTCGGGCAGCGGCTGATCTCACCGGGGCTCGTGCTCGTACTCACGGCAGGGATCTATCTCGCGACGTACTTTCACCAGTGGAAGCACTTCTATGTGCAGTGGGGGGTCGCCGTCGTGGTGGTCATCGGCGGGATCGGCGGAGCGTTCCTCACCCCCCGCGAGAAGAAGCTCGCCGAGCTCGCCGAACGGGATATCAGCGGCGCTGAGTACAAGGTGCTGTCGAAGCGCGTGCTCATTGTCGACTCGCTCGTCCTCGTCCTCATCCTCGCCACCGTGTACCTGATGACCGTTCAGGCGGGGTAGCGACTGCAAGTCAATGCGGTCACCTGCGAGCCGCGTGGCAGGTCGGCTGCATCGCAGGTGACCGTTGCAGGACTCGCGCCGGGACGCCCGAACTGGACCTTCGATGACCGAGTACGAGGCAAGCCGAACCCTAGTCAAGTCCCCACCCGAGCTCTGGGCCGAGCTGAGCGACCAGGCGTCGCTCACCGGCCATCTAGCGGAGCCGTTTGGCGAGATTCGGATCACCAGGCTCGAGCCCGAAACCGCCGTAGCCTGGGAGGGCGAGCGTGCAAGCGGCACGGTGCGGCTCGAGCCATCGGGGTGGGGAACGCGCGTGACCCTGACGGCGCGAGCGGTTGAGGTCGCCCCTCCCGAGGCGGAGGAGCGACCGGCCCCTGGGCTACCGGCCCCAGAGCCGCTGCCCCGCCCGGCCCCCGAGCCGGAGCCGCTTCCCCCGGCCGCCGAGGAAGAGAGCCCGGCGCCGGCGCCGGAGGTGCCGCGGCGGAGGCTGTGGGCCCATCTGTTCGGCAGGCGGGGGGCGAAGCACCCACCCGCGCGCGGCGAGTCACCGCCGGATGAGGGCCGGGT
>JALYZL010000195.1 GCA_030948875.1 Actinomycetota bacterium | reverse complement strand
GCGGAGCCGCCTCGCCGGTCACCGCCGCGTCGATCTCCGCGCTGCTGGCGCCCGCTTAGCGGCGGGCAGCGCCGCGAACGCCCACGAACAGGCTCGTCTTGCCCGTGATGAGCAGGGCGGCGTCGCGGTAAGCGGGCCGCCCGGCCGGAGCGCCGTGGCCGGGGCTGGCGCTGGCGCTGGCGAAGCTCGCGCTCACCCCGTCGTACTTCGAGATCGCAGCGACGCGGCTGTGCAGCGCGGCGATCGAGGCGGGCGCGGCGGCGCCAGGGCCGGAACCGATGCTGCCGCCCGTCGCGCCACTGCGCGGCCACGATCGTCCCTTCGTAGAGACCGCGTCGCGCGTCGATGCTCGCCGAAATGCGCGTGACGTGGAGCGCCGCGAACGAGACGGAGTCGATCAGCGACAGCGCCGTGGACACGTCGCCCGAACTGGCGAGCGCGAGCGCCGGCGGGACCACGCTCTGATCGCCGGGCGCGCCGCTCGCGACGTAGCGGTTGCAGAACCCCAGCGGGAGCTTGCTCTCGCGCAGGTAGATGCGCAGGCACATGCTTCCCGACTCGTTGGCGGGCGGCCCATCGTAGATCTGGGTCGCCGCCTGGGCCACCGCGACCGGCGCGACCAAGTCGAGGAGGTCGCCGATCGGGGCGCCGATGTCGGTCTCGTCGGCCACGGCGCTGTCGAGCGCGAGCGAGTGCCCGGTGTCGAGGTCGTGGGCCACGATGTCGACCGGAACCTGAGGGGGCGGCGCGCCGACCTCGCCGATCACGTCGGTGCGGTTGTCGCTCGTCAGGGTGCCCTCGAGATGGCCGGGAGCGGCGAGCTTGTAGCTGCCATCGGCGGCCGGACTGGGGTTGTCGACTACCCCGTAGACGTAGGCGTCCTGGAGGAAGAGCGAGCGCCGGCCGGCGCCGTCGAGCTCGTGACCGAACGCGTACACGTTGGCCCCGTCGCGGTAGCTCACGGTCCCCACGGCGCCGATCGCGACTGCACCGGTCGAGTAGGAGGCGGCGACCGAGGCTCCGGGCACGAGCCGCTGGACCGGATAGCTCGGCGCGCTGCCGATGGGCGCCGGCTGCACGGCCCGGCCGGCCTGCTGTCCGGCCCGCTGCACCAGGGCCGAGAGCGCGGGCGAGAGGCCGGACACGGTCAGGGGACCGACCAGCGCGCGGGTCCGGACTTCGAGGCGGGGCGCTGAGGAGGGAGGCAGGACGGGCTCGCCGAGCATCTGCTGGATCGGCGTCGCGAGGACGACGTTGTTGCCGTACTGCCCGATCCCTTGTGAGATCGCCCCGATGATGCTCGGCGTGCCGTCGGCGGTGTTGGAGGGACAGAAGATCGGCGAGCCGGAGAACCCGAAGGCCACGCCGCTGAGGTCGACGGCGGGGCCGGAGACGCTGACCATGATCATCGTGCCGTGGGGCGGGGCCTGGACCACGTTGATGACGCTGACCGCGAACGACGAGATCGCCGTCCCCGAGATCACGGTCTCTCCCGTGCACTGCATCCCGGGCCGGACCTGCGACAGCGGCATGATCGGATCGGCCGCCTCGGCTACGCCGGCGGGCAGGCCACCAGCGCGAGCCACAGGTACAGGAGGAGTAGAGGCGAACGAGCGCGGATCATGCGGGTGGACGGGTTCCGCGAGCCACTAGCGCGCGCGGCCCTGAGGGTGCGGCGCAGGCTAGCATCGGCTCATGACTGCAGGGATTTCGGCCTTTGCCCCCGGCTGGCCATGAAGGTCGCACGCTCGCTGTCCCTGGACGAGACCCGGGTGGAGGACATGGCGGACCCGGTCGCCGGTCCGGGCGAGGTCGTGTGCGACGTGCTCGCCTGCGGCGTATGCGGATCGGACGTGACCGACTGGTACGTCGCCCCCAAGCTTCCCGCCGTTCTCGGGCACGAGCCGGCCGGCGTCGTCACGGCGGTGGGAGCGGGCGTCTCCTCGGTGGCGGTGGGGGACCGCGTCGCCATCCATCACCACGCCCCGTGCGGTGAGTGCCGCCGCTGCCTGCGCGGCCACGAGACGCTGTGCGAGCGCTTCCGCTCGACCGGACTCGCTCCCGGAGGGTTCGCCGAGCGCGTGCGCATCACGCCGGAGCTGATTCCCGAGCTCCTGCGTCTCCCCGACTCCGTCGACCCCGTGGCCGCGACCTTCGTCGAGCCCCTGGCCTGCGTGCTGCGCGCCCAGGACCGGGCCGGGCTGCGGGCCGGCGACAGCCTGCTCGTCGTGGGCGCCGGGGCCATGGGCCTGCTCCAGATCGCCGCGGCCCGAGCC
>JALYZL010000562.1 GCA_030948875.1 Actinomycetota bacterium | reverse complement strand
GTTCAGCTCGACACGATCTCGGTCCTCGCGCGCTCGCACGAGCTCGTCGCCTACTCGCGCCTCGGGGCCGTCGGCCGCGACGCGGTCGAGCGCACCTACTGGTCGGGCGGGCAAGCGTTCGAGTACTGGGCCCACGCCGCCTGCGTCCTGCCGGTCGAGCAGTGGCCGCTGTTCGCGTTCCGCCGGCGGTGGTTTCGCGCCCGGGGGCAGCGATGGCACCAGGTTCCTGAGGGCGTCGGCGAACGAGTGCTCGAGCGTCTGCGCGCCGAGGGCCCATTGACCGCGACCGAGCTGGGCGGGGCGAAGGGCGGCGGGCCCTGGTGGGACTGGTCCGAGGTCAAGGTGGCCGTCGAGTGGCTGCTCGACCTCGGTGAGGTGGTGTGCACGACGCGGCGAGGGTGGCGGCGCGTCTACGACCTGCCCGAGCGCGCGCTGCCGGCTGGTGCGCTGGCGGGGGCCGAGCTCTCGGGGGAGGAGTGCGTTAGAGGCCTGCTCGAGATCTCAGGCCGCGCCCTGGGAGTGGCCACGGTGGCCGACCTGGCCGACTATCACCGGTTGCGACGGGCCGACGTGAGAGCGGTGCTTGGAGACACCTCGCTCGTTTCCGTTCGCGTGGCGGGCTGGCGCGATCCCGCGTGGGCGCACCCGTCCGCGCTGGCCGCGCTGGCGACGCGCGGCCGGCACCGGGTGACGCTGCTCTCGCCGTTCGACTCGCTCGTGTGGGATCGCCGGCGCGTATTGCGTCTCTTCAGGTTCGTGCACCGGCTCGAGGCCTACGTGCCCGCTCCGCGGCGCGTGCACGGCTACTTCGCCATGCCCCTGCTCGCGGGCGGGCGGCTCGCCGGGCGGGTCGACCCGAGCCGGGAGGGGAGCGCGCTGGTGGCCAAGCAGCTTTCGCTGGCGCCGCCGGCGCTCGAGGCGATGGCGGTCGCGCTGGTTGAGGCCGCGACGTGGGTGGGCTGCGATCGCGTCGTCGTGCGCGACGTCGACCCGCCCGAGCTGGCGGCGCCGCTGCGGGCGATGCTCGGCGGCGGCTAGGTCTCGGCTAGGTCACGCGAACGTGCCGGCGTTCCCGCGGACGAGCTCGACGATCGCCGCTGGCGCCTTGGCGAGTGAGCCGCTGTCGAAGGGCGGCTGCGGGTCGTACTCGATCCCGAGCTGAATGGCCTGGGCGACGTCATCGCCCGCGATCCGCGCCGCCAGGGTGAGCGCCATGTCGATCCCCGCCGACACCCCGGCCGCCGTGATGATCCTGGCCTCGGGATGCTCGACGACGCGGCGGCTGACCGGTATCGCCCCGTACCGGGCGAGGACGTCGAGCACCATCCAGTGCGTCGTCGCCTCGAGCCCGCCGAGCAGTCCCGCCGCCGCGAGCAAGATCGAGCCGGTGCACACCGAGGTGGTCCAGGTCGACGTCTCGTGCGCGCGGCGCAGCCAGCCGAGCATGTGCTCGTCGTCGATTAGCGGCCGCGTGCCGGCGCCACCGGGCACGACCACGACATCAGGATCGGGGAACTCGTCGAGCGCGAGGTCGGCGGTGAGCGCGAGCGTCCCTTGCTCGGTTCGCTTGGGTCCCGGCTCGGCGGCGACGAAGTGAACCGTTGTGTTCGGCAGTTTCACGAGAACCTCGTAGGGCCCGACGGCATCGAGCGCCGCAAAGTGGTCGTAGATGGGAATGGCGATCTTCATGCCTGCCTCCTGATCGGGATGACGCTCGCGGGCGCCGGTTGGAATCGACTCCGGTATTCGCTCGGACTCACGCGTAGCCGCCTGGCAAAGGCGCGCCGCAGCGTCTCGACCGTCCCGTAGCCGCACCGGGCGGCGACCTCCTCGACCGGCAGGTCGGTGCTCTCGAGGAGCATGCTGGCGCGCTCGATCCGGAGTTTTTCCACGTACACGGCTGGCGTGAGGCCGACCTCGCGGGCGAACACGCGCGCGAAGTTGCGCGGGCTCATGAAGCAGCGCTTTGCGAGCGCGGGAACGGAAACGTCCTCGGTGAGATGGTCCGCGAGCCAGGCTTGGAGCTCGCGGACCGAGGCCCGCTCGGCCTCCTGGGCCGCAAGCCCGGCGCTGAACTGAGCCTGGCCCCCGGGTCGGCGGACGAAGAGGACGAGGTCGCGCGCCACTTCGAGCGCGGAGCGATGTCCGAGATCCTCCTCGACGAGCGCAAGCGCCAGATCGATCCCGGCCGTCACCCCCGCGGAGGTGTAGACGTTACCGTCGCGGACATAGATCGGGTCCCGCTTAACGTCGACCGTCGGGTAGCGCTGGGCGAGCGCGCCGCACGCCGCCCAGTGCGTCGTCGCC
>JALYZL010000531.1 GCA_030948875.1 Actinomycetota bacterium | reverse complement strand
GGTCGAGCACTTCGATCGAGGCGCCGTCGAGGTCGTCCGTGGCTTCGAGGGCGACGTGCACCATCGCCCCGTAGGCGATGACGACGAGGTCGGACCCCGGGCGGGCGATGCGGGCGATCATCGGCGTCTCGTAGATGCCCTCGGGGACCTCGCCTTTGATCCGGCGGTAGAGGTGCTTGTGCTCCATGAAGCAGACCGGGTTGGGATCGCGGATGGCGGTGTGCAGGAGACCCTTGGCGTCCTCCGCGGTGGAGGGCGCCACCACCTTGATCCCGGGCGCGTGCATGAACCAGGCCTCGGGGTTCTGGGAGTGGAAGGGGCCGCCGGAGAAGCCGCCGCCCGATGGGAGGCGCACGGTGATCGGCACCGCGAGCCCCTGGCGGTAGTGCATCTTGGCGGCGACGTTGACGAGCTGATCGAAGCCGCAGGAGATGAAATCGGAGAACTGCATCTCGCAGACCGGGCGCATGCCGACGACGGCCGCGCCGATCGCCGTTCCCACGATCGCCGACTCGGCCAGCGGGGTGTCCATCACGCGGTCGGGGCCGAACTCCTCGAAGAAGCCGTCGGTGACCTTGAAGGCACCGCCGAACACGCCGATGTCCTCGCCCATCACGAACACCCGCTCATCGGCCCTGAGCTCGTCGCGCAGCGCCGAGGAGATCGCCTGGAGGTAGGTCATGGTCGCCATCAGGCCACCGCCCCGCCGGCAAAGCCGCTCCACGGCGCGCGGCCGTCGCCCAGGGGCTCCGCCTCGCCCACCGCGAACACGTCCCTCGTCGCGTCCTCCGGATCGGGCATCGGCGATGCGAGCGCCTGCTCCGTGGCCGCATCGATCTCCGCCTGGACCTCGGCGCGGATTGCCTCCACGTCGACGCCGAGGGAGCGCAGGCGGTTGTCTTGGCGGTCGACGGGGTCGCGCTTGCGCCACAGCTCGACCTGCTCCCGGGGCACATACTTCATGTCGTCGTGGGCGGCGTGACCGTGCATGCGCATGGTCACCGCCTCGATCAGCGTCGGGCCCCCGCCGGCGATGGCGCGGGCCCGGGCGGCGCGCGTGGCCTCGAACATCGCCTCGACGTCGTTGCCGTCCACGGTCACGCCGGCGAAGCCGTAGGCGGCGGCGCGCTCCACGGGGTCGACGGCGAACTGCTTGTCGAGCGGAGTCGAGTACGCGTACTGGTTGTTCTCGAGCACGAAGATGACCGGGAGGCGCTGGACGCCGGCCCAGTTCATGGCCTCGTGGAAGTCCCCGCGCGAGGTCGAGCCGTCGCCGAACCACGTGAGCGCGCAGCGTCGCTCGCCGCGGAGCTTGAAGGCCATCGCCATCCCGGTGGCGACGAGCATCATGTCGGGGAGCATCGAGACCATCCCCACGCACCCCAGGGCGCGGTCGCCGAAATGGACGTTGCCGTCGCGGCCGCGGGTGATCCCGGCGTCGCGGCCCATGTACTGGGCGAGGATGCGGACGGGGGTGACGCCACGGATCAGGTGGGCGGCGAGGTCACGGTGGAGGATGCAGAGCCGGTCCTCGGGCGCCATCGCGAACGCCGCTCCCGCGGACACCGCCTCCTGGCCGAAGCCGTCGTAGAAGGAGCCGGGCACCTTTCCCTGCCGGTACAGGCTCATCGCTCGCTCCTCGATGCCGCGCATGAGGAGCATCGCGCGCAGCAGCGAGATCCGATCCTCCAGCTCAAGGTATGCAGCCGCGGCTACCGCGGGCTCGGCCGTTTCGGTCGCCATGTCGCGCGCTTCCCTTCGTTCGAGGCGCGGAACGGGATCTCCGTTCACGCCGTTTCATCGAGTCGCCTTTCGGGGTCTCCGTGGCCACCCGCCCGCCAGGGCACACTTATGTTCCTGATCGTCGATTATCCCACCCCTGTCCGATGGCGTGGAAGCATTTGCGCTCCGGGTTTACCCTTGGCCGCCCATGGACAGCCTCTGGCTCACCCGGATGCGCTGGCGGCGCCGCGGCGCCTGGATGTGGCCGTCGTTCGTGGTGCTGACCGTCGTCGACGCGTGCGTGTTGCACGCGCTGCCGCTCACGGGCGATTCCGAGGGGCTGATGCCGGGGGTGATCTTCGCCGGCTTCTGGAACTTCATGGCGGTCGTCGTGGTCGCCCATCCGGTCGGCGCGATGGTACGCCGCGTACGCCGTGACCTGCCGCGCTTCGTGGCTCGCGACTACGCGGGCACTTGGCTCCTGATCGTGATCGCGGGCGCGCTGCTGACGGCCGGCCTGGCGAATCACTCGACGGTGGCGAGCGACAGCGCCGTGATGCGCGACGCGGAGGTTCGGGCCGTCGCATGGATCGGCTACCGTGCGCCGCCCCCGTTCCGTTCCGAGCTCCAGCACGCAACGACGTTCACGATCCAGGCCGGCAGCCTGTACCGCACGTGCGTTCCGAGTGCGGGGACTGGGCGTACCTATTGCGTGATCGTCAATGACCGCGCTCCGGTCGACCGCAGCGTGCGCTTCGCCGGCTATGAACCCAATTCGGCGTTCGCGGTGGGGTTGGAATAGCCTTGACACGCTCCTGTCCGGCGTGTTGGATACGCGCGGGCGTGAGGTGAATGGACGAGGCGCCGTCCGATGACACCAATAGAAGGGAACGTATGCGACATAAGCGGAGTTTCGTAGGAGCCGCGCTGGCGGCGCTCGTGGTGATCGTGGCGGGGACGGCGTTAGCCGCCGCGCCGAAGAAGGGGGCGAAGTTCAAGGGCACGCTGGCCTATCACGGCACACCGCTCGCGTTCGGCAAGTTCCACGCCCCCCTGAGCTTCAAGGTGTCAAGCAGTGGCACGCAGGTGCTCGCCTTCAAGTACGGCAGCCTCGGATGCTTCGGGGCGGGCGGCTTCGGAACCAAGAACCCGTACACGTTGCCGGGAGCGGTTAAGTCCTTCGCGCCGATGTCGGTTTCCGCGTCCGGTAGCTTCAGCGCACCGGCGACCAAGTCGACCTACAAGTCGGCGTCGGTCATCGTCACGACGTCGTCGCTCGCCGGCAGGTTCACGAGCCCGAAGCTGGCCAGCGGGACGATCACGTTCTCGCAGAAGCTGACCTTCAAAGGCAAGCCCTCGACGTGCGGGCCCGTCACCCTGAGCTTCAGCGCGAAAGCGTGAACTCTGCCACCCGCCTACGGCGATCCCGGACCCACGGGGTCGCCGAGGCGGACGGTGCCGGGCTCGATCACCTCGCCGTAGATCCCGAAGGGGAGCGGCTCGGTCGAGGGCTCCTCGTCGCGGTACTCGCGCAGCATGTCGAGGGTGGGGAGGTCGATGATGCCGCTGTCGGGGTCTCGGCTCGTGACCAGGCAGCGTCCGACATGACCGTGGAAGCCGACGAGCGCCTCGCCGATGCGGACGCGGCGGCCGACCCAGGCGTCCTCGGCGTGGGGGTCGACGCCATCGATCTCGACGAGCATCCGGAAGCGTCGCGGGTCGATCCCCCCACCGTTGCCGGCGACCGCGGCGACCGCGGCGAGCCGGTCGAGAGATCCGCGCGAGACGAGCGAGACGGTGCCGCGGTCGCCGCGATCGACTCCCGTGCGGGTCGGGTCAGCCTCGACAAGCCGAAGCGAGCGCCCCACGTGGGCGGAGATCGCCTCAGACCAGGGTCCGAGCACGACGGGGGCGCGCAGGCTCATGCGGAAGAAGCGGGTATCGATCTCCCCGCCGAGCCGCACCGGCCCCGAGATGCGCTCTCCGCCGGGAAGCGTCAGCGTGAGCGTGCGATCGGCGTCGCGGTACTCGGCCCATAGCTCGCTCAGCTCGCCGATCTGCTTGCCGTTGACCATCCGGCCGCGGTCGTCGACGAGATAGAAGCGCCGGTTCTCGCGCACGCCCCCGCGCTCGAGCATCAGCTCCTCGCAGGGAGTGACACGCAGGCCCTTGATGGGGGAGATGAGGAGGCCGCGGACGTGCACCTGAGTGATTGTCGCGCAGAGCTAGTGCCGCGAGGGCAGGAGGTTGAGCAAGGCGGGCTTGCCCGGCCCTGCCGGCATCCCGAACAGGAGCGGGAAGCGGAGGGCGAGATACGGGTCGCCCCAGAGCACCATCCGCCCGGCCGAGACGAGCTGCGGCCAGCCGATCTCGCCGCTCGCCATGCGCACGATGTCGCCGGCGCCGGCCGTGACGACGACGCGGGCCGGCGCATAGGGACCGAGCACGACCTGGCACTTGCCATCTTTGACCACGACGGCGGCGACGTCGGGCTCGCCGCCGCGGGGGTCGCGGATCCGAAGCTCGAAGTGGTCGTCGAGGTCCCCCGCCATCTCGGGGTCGAAGAGCAGGGGGATGAGCACGTAGATCCCCACCACGAGCATCGCGTGGCCGCCGCGTATGCGGTTCAGGCGTGCGAGCTGGCCGCCGCCTCGCCGCACCACTCGCTGTGCCGCCGTGCGTCCGGCGTCCCTGACCGCCCGCCTGCCCATCCGGCCCGCGGCGCGGATGGTCGGGCGCGGCGGCTCCGTCATGGTGGCCCTCATGACATCAGGTACTCCATCGCCTCGGTCGGATCGGAGAAGAGCATCAGCGCGTCGTCGGCGGCGACCATCCGCCCGTAGTGGGTCGACATCTCGTGCTGGATAGAGTACGCGTCGATCTCGTAGCCGAGCTGATCGGAGACCTCGTGGTAGGGGATGACCAGGCGGTCCTTGGCGCGGATGTCCCAGAACGCAGGCTGTTCGATCACCTCGATCTCCTCGCGGCGCCTGAGGATCTCCGCCACCGCGTCGCCTTCGGCGCTCTTGGCCATGACGATGCCGACGTAATCGTAGGTCCCGCCTGGCGCGGTGGGTGTGGGGCCGGTTGGCGGTGCGAAGCCGGCGCCAGTCGGCCCTACAGAGAGTTCGGTCGGCGGTGTGGATCCGGACGGCGGTGTCGGCGCCGAACTCCCGGCGGTGGCGGGCCCGGGAACGGCGGGCGCCGAGAGTTCGCCGCCAGGCGAACTCTCTACGGAGGCGGCGCCAGCCGCCTCCGCGAGCTCGGGCAGCCCGGCCTCGGTGAGCATGGCGGCGGCGTACTCGCGGACGCGTCCGATCGCCCCGCCCATGTCGATCCCCAGCGGGAACCGTGCGGCGAAGGGTGCCAGCGCCAGGGCGGCCTCCACCGCCTGGGGCATCCAGTCCCCGACCCAGGCGCTGATCTGGGCGCGGTTGTCGGCCCCGTGCGCCTCGTCGGCGAGTAGGAAGCGGCACAGCTCGGAGCTCCAGCCGCGGACCCACTCCCACTCCTGAGTGGCGCCGCGCGCGAGCACGGCGGTCACCGTGTCGCCGCTGACCGCCGCCGCGCGGGTACCCAGCTCGCGGCGGATGAGCGTCCCGAGGATGGGCTCGAGGCACAGGTTCGCGGCCACGATGACCTCGCCCCAGTCGGGGGTGGCGGCGAGTCGCTCGAGGTAGCGGCGCGCCGGCTGCCACGCCTCGTCGGTGAGGAAGGACCGCTTGGCCGCCTCGATCGGGAACTCGCCGAATCCGTGCTCCTCGAGGTCCATCGCGTAGAGGACGATGGCCTGAGCCGAGCGCTGCTTCATCGCCGCCTGCAGGCACACGCACGTGGCGACCGAGTCGGACAAGCAGTCGCGGGCGGCCGTCGCCGTCGCGAACCAGAGCCCGTGCTCGACGTATGCCGGCCCCTGGAGGAAGGCACGCAGGAACTCAACCCACGCGGGCGAGAAGTCGGCGAGCAGATCCTCCTCGATGGCCGAGCGGATCGCGCCCTCGATCTGGACTTCGACCGCCGCGCCGCGCTGGTAGAAGGGGCGCTCCCACTGCTCGCCGGGGTCGCGGAACTCGAACCAGTCGCTCGATTTCAGCGCGGTGGAGTCATCGCTCCAGGTCCCGCGGCCGTCCTCGAAGTGCAGCGGCCAGCCGCGCGTCAGGTGGCGGTGGATCGAGGGCTGGGTGTCGATGGTGACGTCCTCGTACAGCGTCGCGCGGCGCCCGTGCGGCTGGAACCAGTCGAACTGGCGCCCGGAGTCGTCGGTGAGCGCGACCGCGGCGGCGCGCGCGCCGTCAGCACTTGCCGCGTCGGCCGAGGCCGTGAACCGGTCGGCGAAGATGCGCTGCTCGTCGAGCTTGTGCTTACCCACCAGCATCTCCTCGACCGCCTCGACCATCGCCGGCGGCCCGCACAGATAGGCGTCGGGCTCTGAGATCTCGGCGGCGGCGAGGCACTCGTCGACGGCATCCTGGACGTGGCGCCCGGCGCGCGCCGACAACACCGTGACGAAGCGGAAGTCGGCGAGCCTCGAGCCGAGCGCTTCGATCTCCTCGACGGCAAACAGGTCCGCCTCGGCGCGCGCTCCGTAGAAGAAGCGCACCGGACGCTCACAGCCCTCGGCCGCCAACTGCCGGAGTACCGACAAAACGGGGGCCATGCCCGAACCGGCCGCGACCATGAGGAGCGGCCGCGCGCCCGGGCGCAGACGGAGCGCGCCATAGGGGCCGGTAAAGGACAGCTCCGTCCCCGGCCGGACCCCATCGCCGAGCATCCCCGAGAACCGGCCGCCGGGGTAGCGCTTGATCATGAGCTCGAGGCAGCCGACGCCGGGCGTGCCCGCGAGCGAGAAGGACCGCCGCGCGCCGTCGGCTCCGGGGACGTGGAGATCCACGTACTGGCCCGGGATAAATCCGAAGTCAGACGGCTCCTGGACCCGGAGGAGCAGACGCGAGATGTCGTGGGTCAGCGCCTCGACCGCCTCGACCGTCGCCGTGCCGTCGCGGATCGGGAACTCGAGGCGGTAGCTGTCCGGGTCGTAGTGCAGCAGCTCGACGACGAGGTCGGACTCGGGCATCGCCCGGCACATGAGCGAGTAGCCGTTCGCGCGCTCGGCGTCGGAGAGGGCGAAGTTGGAGTACCGCTTGAGCGCGGCCTCTCCCTCGATGAGGAAGCACTTGCAGGCTGAGCACTGACCTTCGCGGCAGCCGTAGACGAGGTTGTAGCCGTGGCGAAAGGCGGCTTCGAGGACCGTCTCGTCGCTCGAGCAGTCGATGTCCTCGTTGAGAGGCTCGAAGCGAATGCGAGGACTCACGGCGACAGCGAATCCGACCAGTCGCCGCTCGGCAGGCCGAGCTCCTGGGCGACGCGGACGTTGGGGCTCGTGAGCACGCAGCTGTGGGCGCGGATATCCGAGAGCTTCCAGCGCCGCTCGGCGTTCAGGTGCGGCTGGGCGATCAAGGTCTCCCCATCGGCGCGCACGTAGCCGAGGTCGGCGATGACCTCCGACGCCTCCCAGCCGTGGTAGCGGTCGAGGTAGTTGCGGTCGCCGATATAGCGGCCGGGGTTGGACTCGTCCATCCACCGGCATTCCTTCGAGCAGTAGAAGCGCGTCCGGTTGCCGACGATGCGATACACGCGGTCCTCCTCGATCACGCACAGGTCCTGGCAGGTCCAGCAGAAGGGCGGCGCCAGGTTGATGAGGTCGAGGGGGAGGAAGCCGCCGGCCGGGTCGGCGCCCTCGCGGTAGGCCTCCCAGAACGCACCGTACTTCGAGTACCAGCCCGGGTAGCGGTTCTCGAACCACTCGAAGTCGCGCTCGTCGAGCGGGTCGAAGCGCCAGAAGGCGAGTGGCCAGGCGGCGAAGGCGAGGATCGCGTGGCGGTGGTGGACGCCGCCTGCGAGGCGCTCGCGCGCGCGCTCGAAGATGTCGGTGGGGATGTTGAGCCCGAGCTTCCCAAGTTTCATCACGTACGCCCGGTGCCAATCATCGCGGACCCAGCGGTCCCACTTGTCGAGGTGGGACTCGGGGTCGGAGCGGTCCTTGGAGAAGTACTCCATGACGACGGCCGAGAACACGTCGATGAAGGCGTGGTTGATCCAGAACGCCTGCTGGAGGTCGCGCTCGATCAGGGGCGCGTTGTGGTCGTCCTGGAGCACGGTCAGGAGCGTCGCGTAGCCGTTGGAGATGTGGCGTGCCTCGTCTGACTGAACCGAGAGGTAGGTGGTCGGGAGGGTGAAGTCGCCGTTGCGCACGGCGACGTCAGGCGTGGCGACGAAGACGACGTTGGTGAACGCAGTCTCCGCCACCACCTGAAGCGTGAACGCGCACTGGATCGGATCGCCGACCATGAAGTGGGAGAGCATGTTCAGACCCGGGTTGGTGATCACCGAGCTCGAGAGCGCCTTCGGGCCGAGGTTCCAGCCCACCGGGTCGGGGACGTTCTTGGCGTACCAGCGGGCCAGCGCCATCTGCATCCCCGTGTGGCGAATCTCGTCGACGAACTGCACGTGGTAGCCGTTGCGCAGCTCGTTGTTGGGAACCGCGCTCATGAGCATCGACATGCAGCGCCCGGCGGCGACCTCGGCGAAGTTGGTGACGGTGATGAAGGGCTTGAGGATCTCGAGCCAGCGCTCGTGGGCCTGACGCGGCATGTCCGCGCGGACGGCGGCGTCATGACCCCCGTACACGCGCTCGTCCTTCTCGAGCTCCATCGGCAAGTACTCCCGCATGATCTGCTTCATCGGGTCCTTGGCCTTGTTCGGGAAGCGGTAGCGCGTCGGGTAGCGCACCGCGGGCTCATGGTAGTCGGGCTCCCAGCCGAGCTGGGCGATCCGCTCGTGGGTCTCGGTGATGCTGCGGCGGCGGGGCGTGACGGGCATCGACGGCCTCCCTCAGGGCCTGGTGGGCTGGTTAAGCCTACGCCCCTGTAGCAAATGGTGGGCCGCCGGGCGTGGGCGCGGTGCCGGTAGGCTTGCCGCCGCCATGGATCGCCCGATCGCCGCTCCCTTCGTCGCCGTGGTGACGGGAGCGTCGAGCGGGATCGGCGAGGCGACGGCTCGGCGCCTCGCGCGCGAGCCCGGGGCCTCGCTCGTCCTCGTCGCCCGGCGTGAGGCGCGACTGCGCTCGCTGGCCGAGGAGCTGGGCGGCGCGACGGCGATCGCCCTCGACCTAACCGACGACGACGCTCCCGCGCGGGTCGCCGACGTGCTCGAGCGCGAGCACGGGACGCTGCACCTCCTCGTCAACAACGCCGGTGCCCGGTGGGCCGGGCGCTTCGGCGACGACGGGGGCTGGGAGAACGTCAAGCGCCACATGGAGGTCAACTTCGACGCTCCTGTGCGCCTGACCGAGGCGTTGCTTCCGCTCCTGCGCCGTACCGCCGCGATCGACGGCCCGCGCGTCTCCGTGGTCAACGTCGCCAGCACCTCGGCGCGTGTGTCCCGAGCCAACGCCGGCGCGTACTCGGCGAGCAAGTTCGCGCTGGCGGGGTGGAGCGACGCGCTCCACCTCGAGGAGCGGCCCCATGGAGTCCACGTGGGCCTCGTGCTGCCGGGGTTCATCGCCACCGAGGGCTTTCCCCAGGCCGAGCTCGTCGCCCGGGCCGCGACCCGCTGGGCCGTCTCGCGCCCCGAAGTCGTGGCCGAGGCAATCCTCGAGGCTGGGCCCGGGGGCAAGGCCGAGCGCTACGTCCCCCGCTTCTACTGGCTGGCGGCGGCGGCGCGGATCCTGCTCCCTCGGGGACTTCGTCGGGTGACGCGGGGCGGAGGGCTGATGACGCCCGCGACGCGGGCCGACGACGGCGCCGGCTGAGCGCCGCCTGGAGCCTGGGCCGTTAAGCTACAGTCGCGTAACATTTTCCCGTCAAGACCGACTTGGAGTAGTTAGATGACCCCAGACGTCCGCCGCGTGGCAGTGCTGGGCGGGACCCGGATCCCCTTCGCCCGCCAGGACGGGCCGTACGCGAAGGCCTCCAACCAGGACATGCTGACCACCGTGCTCGACGCGATGGCGACCCGCTTCGGCCTCGAGGGCGAGACCCTGGGAGAGGTCGCCGCCGGCGCCGTGCTCAAGCACAGCCGCGACTTCAATCTGACGCGTGAGTCCGTCCTCGGCTCGCGCCTCGCCCCGGAGACGCCGGCCTACGACGTCCAGCAGGCGTGTGCCACCGGCCTCGAGGCGACGATCATGGTCGCCAACAAGGTCGCGCTCGGACAGATCGATGCCGGGATCGCCGGGGGCGTGGATACGACCTCCGATGCGCCGCTGGCCTTGAACGAGGATCTGCGCGAGATCCTCCTCGAGGTCAACCGGGCGAAGTCCAACCGAGACCGCCTGCGGACGCTGGCCAAGCTCCGCCCGCAGTACATCGTGCCCGAGATCCCTCGCAACGCCGAGCCGCGCACCGGCCTGTCGATGGGCGAGCACTGCGCGATCATGGCCAAGGAGTGGGAGATCGGGCGCGAGGAGCAGGACGAGCTCGCCGCGCGCAGCCACCACGCCCTCGCCGCCGCCTACGAGAGCGGCTTCGAAGACGACCTCGTCACCCCGTATCTCGGGCTCGAGCGCGACCAGAACCTCAGGCCCGACTCGTCGGTCGAGAAGCTCGCCAAGCTCCGTCCCGTGTTCGGCGGCGAGGACGGGACGATGACCGCCGGGAACTCGACGCCCCTGTCCGACGGCGCCTCGGCCGTGCTCCTGGCCAGCGAGGAGTGGGCGCTGGAGCACGATCTCCCCGTCCAGGCGCACATCACCGGCGCGCAGACCGCGGCCGTGGACTACGTCCACAAGCGCGAGGGCCTGCTCATGGCGCCCACCTACGCGACGGCGAAGATGCTCGCGCGCGCCGGACTCACCCTGCAGGACTTCGACCTCTACGAGATCCACGAGGCGTTCGCGGCGCAGGTGCTGTGCACGCTCAAGGCGTGGGAGGACGAGACTTACTGCCGCGAGCGCCTTGGGCTCGACGCGCCGCTGGGTCAGGTCGATCGCGAGAAGATCAATGTCAACGGCGGCTCGCTCGGGGCCGGCCACCCGTTCGGAGCGACCGGCGGGCGCATCGTCGCCAACCTCGCCAAGCTCCTCGACCAGCGCGGCTCCGGTCGCGGGGTCATCTCGGTGTGCGCCGCCGGCGGCCTGGGCGTCGTCGCGATACTGGAGAAGAGTTAGGTGACCCGGGAAAGCCGCACGCAGATCTTCACCTGGAGCGGCCAGAATGCGAAGCTACCCGGAACTGGTCGATCGTCCAGCTGAACTCATCGTCAACGATACTCTTCACCGGATCGATCGATGCCGACCTCGGGACCCCAAGGCCCCGATCGTAATGTACAACGACCCTACCCGCCTTGGGATCGGATAGGACATGACGGATCTCCCTGAACAGATTAGGGACGGTGTCCAAGGGAAAGCCACCATACGCGTGCTGCGACTGCACGCTCTTGCTGTCGGAGGGCCGTCCGTTGCGCACCGTTATGGTCACAGGCTGGTTGCCGCCGGGAACTGGGAAGGCGGTAAAGCGTATTCGGAAAGTGTAGTTCCGCAGATGCCGAGAATTCCAGACCGCGACGCTGCGCTGAAGTTGTGTGCGCTGCGAGGCTCGTCCGGACTGCGCGGCTGCTGCGGACGCGATCGTGAGGATCATGGCAGTGGTCGCAATGCCGCAGCGAATTACCTGGAGACGTTGTCGCAGTTTCAAGGCCAATGTGGCGGATTTTAGCGGGGCTGGATGCTCCGCGGAGGAGGCCCCCAATGAAAGACAGATACTCGCAACTCGTCAACACCCCGATCGGGCGGATGGTCTCCAAGCAGGTGGGCCTGCCCACCCCGGTGGAGCTCGAGCGCTACACGCCGGGCCAGCCCGTCGTGCGCGGCCCCGTGCTCGTGGGCGGGGCTCCGGGCGGGCGCCTCCGCGAGCCGCTCGCGGCCGTGCTCGCCGCCGCGGGTGCCAAGGTGGTCCAAGCGCGCGGTGCCGACACGGCCGACGGCCAAGGAAACGGTGACGGGCAGACGTTCAAGGCGCTCGTGTTCGACGCGACCGCCGTCACCGAGAGCGGCATGCTCCGTGAGGCCTACGAGTTCTTTCACCCGACGATCCGGCGGGTCCGCCCTTCCGGCCGGGTGATCGTCCTCGGCACCCCGCCCGAGGCGTGCTCGAACCCTCGCGAGGCGACAGCCCAGCAGGCGCTCGAGGGGCTCGTCCGCTCGATCGGCAAGGAGCTCAAGAGCGGCGCCACCGCCCAGCTCGTCTATGTCGCCCCAGGGAGCGAGGACGAGATCGCCTCGACGCTGCGGTTCTTGCTCTCGCCCAAGTCGGCCTACGTGTCGGGTCAGGTGGTGCGGATCGGGCCCAGCGAGGCTCGGAACGCTGACGTGTTCGAATGGGAGCGGCCGCTGGCGGGCAAGGTCGCGCTGGTGACGGGAGCGTCGCGCGGGATCGGCGAGGCGATCGCCGAGGTCCTGGCGCGTGACGGCGCCCACGTGGTCGGACTCGACGTGCCCGCGCTCGGCCAGGAGCTGAAGGCAGTGATGGACCGGGTCGGTGGCTCGCCGCTCACCCTCGACATCACCGCGGCCGACGCCCCCATGCATATCGCCGAGCATCTGATCGAAGGGCACGGCGGGGTCGACGTCGTGGTCCACAACGCCGGGGTGACCCGCGACAAGACCCTCGGCCGGATGGTCGAGGACATGTGGGACACCGTCATCGACATCAACCTGTCCTCCGAGGAGCGGATCAACGACGAGCTCCTCGAGCGCGGGGCGATCCGGGAGAACGGACGGATTGTCTGCATCTCGTCGATGAACGGGATCGCGGGCAACGCGGGCCAGACCAACTACGCGACCTCGAAGGCGGGGGTGATTGGGATGGTCCAGTCGATGGCCCCGATCGTGGCGGAGCGCAAGCTGACGATCAACGCCGTGGCCCCCGGGTTCATCGAGACGAAGATGACGGCCGCCATGCCCATCGCGCTGCGCGAGGCCGGGCGGCGGATGAACAGCCTCTCGCAGGGCGGACTCCCCGTCGACGTCGCGGAGACGATCGCCTGGTTCGCGAGTCCCGCCTCGACCGGCGTCAACGGCAACGTCGTCCGCGTCTGCGGCCAGAGCCTGATCGGCGCATGAGCGAGCGCGCGCTCTCGAGCCCTCCGGGGATGATCCCGCTGTTCCTGCGCGCGGGCGCGTCGCTGGTGCCCGGCGCCTCGGCGCTGCCCTTCGTCGCGGGCGGGGGCAAGGAGCTCCCCGAGCTCGAACTGGTCCTCACGGACGTCGAGATCGACCGCGACCGCCTCGCGGCCTATGACCGCGTGTGCGGGTTCTCGCTGCGCGACGAGGTTCCCTCCACCTACATCCACGTGCTCGCCTTTCCGCTCCATCTCGCGCTCATGACCGATGGGAGCTTCCCCTTTCCGGCGGTGGGGCTCGTGCACATTGAGAACCGGATCACCCAGCACCGGCCGGTCCGGCTCGGCGATCGCCTGTCGATCAGGGTCCGCGCCACCGGGCTCGAGCCCCACCCGAGGGGCAGGAAGTTCTCGCTGATCTCGAAGGCGCGCGTGGGCCAGGAGCTCGTGTGGGAAGAGGAGTCGGTGAACCTGCGCCGAGGCAGTGGCGGCGGCTCGAAGGTGTCAGAACGCGCCTCCGCCGACGAGCTCCCCACAACCGCCCAGTGGCGCCTACCGGGCGACCTCGGCCGCCGCTACGCGAGCGTGTCGGGCGACCACAATCCGATCCACATCCATCCGCTCACCGCGCGGCTCTTCGGCTTCCCCTCGGCCATCGCCCACGGTATGTGGGCCAAGGCGCGCTCGCTGGCCGCGCTAGAGAACCGCCTCGCGCCCGGCTACACGGTCGAAGTCGCGTTCAAGCGACCGATCGTCCTCCCCGGCAAGGTGGCCTTCGGCGAGCGCGACAGCGGCGGGGACGGCGAGATCTCCTTCGGCGTGCGCGCGCTCAGCCGGAACTCCACGCACCTGGTCGGGAGCGTCCGCTCGGCGAGCTGAGCCCGCCGGGCGGCGGCCGCTACCCAATCGTGTAGTGGTACGAGAGCGCCGCGATCTGGTTGGCGTTGGGCGACAGGATGCTGTCGAATACCACCTGCTGGGCGTCGTCGACGTAGAGCTTGCCCGAGACGACGGTTCCCGCCGGCCCGGCCGGCGTGATCGTGACGTTGACGATCTTCGTCTCGCCGGGATTTATGGTGACCGTGCTGAACGTCGCCGTCGGGTCGACGCTGGTCAGCCACAGATCCCCGGTGTCCGAGGTCACCGCGGGGTCGAATGCCGGCGCGGTGACCAGCATCGCCGTGTTGACGGTCTCCTTCGGCGCCGGGGCGGCGCCGAACGGGCCGACCTCGGTGGGCGCGATGCCCCACGCCCCCGGGGTGAGCGGGTCAGCGTTGATCGTCGCCGAGACCGATAGCCCCTGGTTCGAGCCGAGGTCGGGATCGCCGACCGGACTCGAGGAGTCGAACTGGATCGGCTGGCTCCCGCTGGTCTGGGCCAGGCCCGTCATCGACGTCGAGTCCGAGGGGACGAGGTAGACGGGGATGGCCGGGTTGACGGTGGCGTCATAGGGCACCGTCGTTGTGGGGTTGTCGAGTGCCACGAGGTTGTACTGGGTGCTCGATGACAGTCGCGGGTCGATGAACACCGCCTCGGGCGAGGTGCCGTTGTTAGTGACGCTGACCGGCACGGTGACCGGCTTTCCGGCCGGGAGGGTGGTGGTTGCGGAGTCTGGCAAGCCGGTCGCCGACACCTTCGGGGCGTTCTCGTCGATCGAGACCGTGAACGGCTCCGAGAGCGCGACGCCCGACACCTGAGGGGCGAACGCGACGATCAGGGTCCACGTTCCCGCCGCCGGCGAGACCACGTGGAGCTGGGCGCCCAGGGTGTTGAGGGCGGCTGGTCCGCTCGGGGTGCTGATGAGCTCGTTGTTGGCAGAGAACGCCTCCGCCTGGCCCGCCGGGTTGACCAGCCAGGCGTCGAGCGGGTTGTTCGGGTTGTCGGCCAGGGTCACCGTGGCGTTGAGCGCGGGCTGCCCGGAGGGGATGTTAATCCTGTAGTAGTTGCTCTGGCCGGTGATGAGCTGCCGCCCGTTGCCGCCCGTGAGCAGCCCGGAGAACGACGTCGGACCGGTGGGGATCAGGCTGCGCAGGATCACGGGAACGGTCGTGGTCGAGCTCTCGCCGCCGAACCAAAATCCGCCCGAGGAGGAGCGCAGGACGATGGCCCCGGCTGCGTCACCTGGATGCGACGGGTGGTCGACGGTCAGCGTCACGTCGCGCGAGGCGCCCGGCCTCAGGAACAGCCACCTCGGCGAGACCGTCCCGAAGCTCGTGTAGGACGCCACGCTGGCCCCGAAGACGACCGGACCCGTCGTCCCGCCGTGGGCCGTGTCGCGGCTGTAAATGTATCCCGTCCACGTCCCTGGGGTGGGATTGGCCACCTGCACGTTGCCGTAGTTGCCGTCCCCCTGCGGCACGGAATAAGCGGCGAGCCGGCCCTGCGGGTCGATCAGGGTCAGCCGCACCCGGGCATTGAGATCGCTGGCCGATGCGTTCTTGAAGGCAATCGCCGCGTTGAGGCGGTTCGCCCCGGCCGGCACCTGGAAGCTGACCGGCTCGTAGTTGTCGTTGATCCCTTGCCAATCGGTGATGTGCGGGCTCGCGGTGTCGCTGAGGGCGACGTTTGCGGTCTTGATCGTCGTGTAGTCACCGAGCGTGCGGGTCGACAGGTTGACTATCTCCGGCCTCGAGCCGTTGTTGGTCACGGTCTCCGACAGCGTCTCGGTCGTGCCCACCTGGCCGGTCGCGTCCAGCTGGCTCGGGCTGGTGAGGACCGTGCTCGCCGGCCGGTGCCAGTGGGAGCGGGTGAAGTCGCCGCCGGCCCCTCGACCGAAGGACTCGGCGGCGAGCACCGCCTTGTAGGCGTCGAGGAGGCCGGCTCCCTGCTGGTCGGCGGGGGCGCCGATGTCGTTGGCGGTGCTGGTCAGGATCTCCTTCACCTGCGCCGGTGTCGGGGTCGCTCCGTGGTGCGTCGTGCGGTAGGCCTGGATGACGAGCGCGGCCGTTCCCGAGGTCAGCGGAGCGGACTCGCTCGTGCCACCCGACGGGTAGAAGTCCGTCGGCTGGCCGTTGTAGTTCACGCACTCCCGGTAGATCGCGGTGTTCTTCGAGCAGGTGACCCAGTTGAGCTCGCCGGGGGCGACGAGGTCGATCGTCTGGCCGTCCTGGTCCACACCCCCCGAGCTCAGGGAGCTGATGTTGTTGTCGAGCCAGCCGGCGACGCCCGGGAATCGCGCGCCGCCGTAGCCGTCCTGGAGGAAGAGACGGTAGGTCGTGCTCGCTCCGGCGGCGATCACGTTGGGGTCGCTCGCCGGAGCACCGATGGTGCTCGTCACCCCGGCGTCTCCGCTCGAGACCACGACCGTGGTGCCGGCGGCGACGGCCTGGTCGTTGGCCCGCTTGATCAAGTCGAGGGCGGCCTGGTCATCGGGGTAGGGGTTGCTGCCCAGCGACTCGTTGAGCACGTTGACGTGGTCCACGGTCACCGCATAGTCGATCGCCTGGAGGAAGGAGGAGTTCAGGCCGCCGCCGGTGCCGAAGATGTCGAGCCCGGCGAGGCTCGCGCCCGGGGCGACGCCCTCGATGCGGATGCGGCAGGGCCGGTTCACGCCCAGGGGGCTGAAGGTACTGACGTTGTAGACCGTGTTGCCCTGGGCGGCGATCGAGCCGGCGTCGAGGTTCGCCTCGATCCCGCCGGTGGGAGCGCCCGTGCCCTGGCCGCTGAAGTCCTTGTAGTCGAAGAACACGTGCTGGCCGTTCGGGCGGATGTAGTTGGGGTTGTTGATGTCGATGCCGTCGGCGATCCAGGCGACCTTGACGCCCGCGCCGGTGATCCCCAGCGAGCGGGCGGTCTGCGCCCCGGGGACGTCGGAGTTGGCGTGAATCGCCTCGAGCGCCTGCGGGTTGAGCTGCACCTGTCCGGGAGGAGCGCACACGCCCGGTCCGGGCGGGAAGGGCGTAGCCGCCGCGCCCGCGGTCGAGGTGGCGGGCGTGGGATTGGGTAGCGGGATGGTGGCGTCGGGGACGACCTCGGCCACCGCTGGATTCCCCTTCAGCGCGCTCACGTCGGAGGTGGGGACGGTCGCCGAGACGGCGTCGAGGATGCTGTAGCTGTGGACGCTGGTGGCGCCCGCCTGGGCGAGCGTCTGCAGGAGCGGAGCCTGGGCCCGCTGAACCTGCGCCTTGCGGGAGCCGGCGAGCGCCGGGGTCGCCGGGGTGGAGGTGACCTGCTTCTTGAGGACGATGATGACGCGGCTCGTCGCGTTGGCGGCGAGGGATGTGGCGGCTGCGTGGCTGATTCCCGCCTTGCGGGATGCCGCGCTGCCCGCGGCGACTACGATCAGGCTGGCCGCGGCCAGCAGCGACGCGATCGCGCCGCCCATCCGCAAGAGCTTCCGTCCACGCACGTCGCTGTCTCCTTGTCGCTGGACGTAGTCCCTGCCACGTCCGGAGCGCGAATCCTTGCACCTATGCGCACGCTTATACAAGCATCGAAGTCAGGTAATCGG
>JALYZL010000530.1 GCA_030948875.1 Actinomycetota bacterium | reverse complement strand
CACGCGGCCCTCACCATCCTCGACGCCCTGCAAACGGACCCCCGGGTCGCTGCAGGGCACCACCTGCCCGCGGTCCGCGCCCACCTGCTGGAACTAACCGGCGCCACCACCGCAGCCCGGCAGGCCTACCAGACCGCCGCCACGCGCACGACCAACCTCGCCCAACAGCGTTATCTCAACACCCGCGCCGCCCGGCTGAGACCAGACCCAGCACGTGACTGATCGATTCAGCCGTCGGGTTGACCTTCGAGACGACGACAACCGGTCCGGCGCGAGGCCTCGAGCCAGCCCGTCGCGGGTGTCTCTCAACGATCGGCGAGTGGGACGTTGTCGCCAGCCCGTGGCATGCTCCGCCCAGGTCAGCGAGGACAGGAGGCTGTGGAGATGAGCGAAGTTGAGATTGAGGGGCGAGCCGCGTTAGAGGTCAGCCGTGCCTACTACCAGGCATGGACGGCGAAGGACTTCGAGCGCGCGATGACCTTCGTAGCCGACGGCATCGTCTGCGAAACCCCGGGCGGCAAGCTTGAGGGCGCGGAGGCATTCCGGGCGTTCATGGAGCCGTTCACGAGGATCGTGACACGAGCCGAATTGATCGCCTCTTTCGGGGACGAGCGGAGTGCTCTGCTGATGTACGACACCGACACGGTGCCCGTGCCGCACGCTCCGGGCGCCGAATCCCATCGTGTTGATGACGGCAAGATCACCCACATCACGATCATCTTCGACCGGCAGCCATTCACCGCGGCACGGGTGGCAGCAGATTCCGGCTGACTCGGCGGCTCCGAAGCCGCGCAGGTCCGCAGGCCGATCGTGCTGCGGTACTGCTCAGACCGGCTCGTTCAGGGTGTCGTCTCCGGGCGCCGACGGGCGCGCAGGACGATGTCGTCGATGTGGTGTGAGGCGGAGGCGGCGCCCGGCGGGCGGGGCCGCTTCTCGTGGACCTCGATGTCCCAGTTTCCCGATTCGGTGAGTACCTCGGCGAAGTCGTCGACCCGGACGTAGGCGTCGGCGTCGAACGGGCGGCTCTCGTGTTCGATGTCGAGTGGCTGGTGCATTGGTTCCGGGTCGTGGCTGACGAGGATGAGCGTGCCGCCCGGGGCGACGGCGTCGAGCATCGAGTGGAGGGCGCGGTGGTCTGGTGTCCGGGGAATGGAGGCGTATTGCGCCGATACCAGGTCGAACGTGGCGGCGGGGAAGGCGCCGCGGGCGTTCGCGTCGGCGTGAAGGCAGTTGACCGCTAGGTCGCGTTGTGCGGCGGCAGCGGCGATGCGGTCGAGCGCGGGACGGGAGATGTCGTTGGCGGTGACCGTCCAGCCTTGCCCCGCTAGCCAGATGGCGTCCCCGCCCTCGCCGGCGCCGACGTCGAGTGCAGAACCGGGGGCCAGGTCGCTGGCCTCGCACACAAGTGTGCCCGTTGGGGTTGCAGCTCCACATCGGCTTGTCGCTGTAGCGGTGGTCCCAGTCGGCCGCGTTGCCCGACGAACGCGCCTCACGGTGTGGTGGGTTGCCGACCCTGGTGTAGATGATCAGGACGATCACGGCTCCAATGGCCGAGCCGATGATCCGCGGAAGGATGGAAGAAGCCCCAGAGTCGAAAGTGAGTTATGGGCGACATTTAGGCTTCGGCCGACCGACAAGCCAGCCGTCAAGATCGAATCACAGCACATACCAACCGCTTGCAATTCTCTCGACAGGACGGGTCAGTTCATGCCGCTGGGCGGACCGCCGCGGCCGGGGCTGTGATTGCAATGGCGCAAACCACCGCGGACGGCGGGTGTGACCGAGATCATCACGGGAGTCGGCGCCTGGTGAGTGCGCGCGTACCAATCTGATTGGCGTGGAACCGCCGCATGTACACACGTGGTGGCGGCCGTCTCCCGCGAGCGGACGACGTCGATTGACCCGGCGAAGAACGCGGCTAGGACGTGGGGCGGTGGCGACCTGAGGGCTGCCGTCCCCATGGCGGGTTGCGCGTCAGAGCGAGCAGGAGCGCACCGGCGAGCAGGGCGCCCAGACTGCTCAGTGCCAAGGGGCGGACGCCGCTCTCGGGCATGCCGAGGCCAGACGCCGGGCCTCGGGGACCGGGCGTTGTGGTCGGAGCCGCCCGACGGGCAGGCGATGTTCTCTGCGCAGGGGCGGCGTCGGTGTAGCGGAACGTCACGGCACCGCTGGTGCCGG
>JALYZL010000520.1 GCA_030948875.1 Actinomycetota bacterium | reverse complement strand
GGGCCGGCGCTGATCGGGGTGCCACGACGTCATGACGGCAACATCGGCCACCGCCGCCCGGAGGGGTCACTCGATGGGCCTGAAATGGACGACGATTCAGTGATTGGCGGGTTTGCGGGCGCCGACGGATGCCGATCAGCGCCCGGGACCGCCCGTCGGGGCGCCGCCATCCCAGCGCGCGATCACGCCGGCGGCGACCTCGGCGGGCGAGCGGTCGGTGACGTCGATCACATTGATGTCGGCGAGCTTGCGCATCCACGTGAGCTGGCGGCGGGCATAGTTGCGCGTGCGGCGCTTCATCGCCTCGACGTCGCCCGCCAGGAGCTCGTTGAAGCCGAGCGCCTTGCGCGCCGTCACGGAAGCGCCGGCCGCGTTGGCGCGGCGGATCTCGTCGTCGGCGCCGGCGGCGATCATCGCCTCGACCCGGGCGTCGATGCGCTCGTAGAGCTGCGCACGTTCCATCACCAGCCCGACGAGCAGGGTGGGGCGGCGCACAGTCGACGTCCACAGCTCGGACTCCCCCTCGAGAGGCTCGAGCTCGCCGGCGTCGAGGAGCTCGAGCGCGCGCACGATCCGCTGGCGGTCGGCACGGTCGATCTCGGCCGCGGCCCACGGCGCGCGCTCGGCGAGATGGGCGTGCAGGGCGGGCGCGCCGCGGATCTCGAGCTCGGCCTGCCAGCGCTCGCGTGCCGCGGTGGGCGGCGGAGGCCGGAAGCCCATCTCGGTAAGCGCGGCGCGCAGGTACAGCCCGGTGCCCCCGACGACGATCGGACGCTGCCCGGCGGCGAGCAGATCGTCAATCTCCGAATGCGCGAGCTCAGCGTATTGGCCGGCGCTGAACGTCGCATCGACGGGAAGGAACGAGATCAGGCGGTGCTCGAGCCGCGCGCGCTCCGCTCGGCCGGCGGCGCCCGTCACGATCTCGAGGCCCGAGTACACCTGGAGCGCGTCGGCCGACACGGCCACCGGGTGCTCACCGCGAGCCCTTAGCTCATCGGCAAGCGCAATCGCCACGGCGGTCTTGCCGACGCCGGTAGGACCGAACAGCGCGATGACCTCGGGTGGCATCGGCGGAGTATCGTGCAGCCATGTCGCCACCAGCGAACGTGTCACGGGTCACTGTCGGCGCCGGTCTGGCCACGCATGGGGACCCGCGACTCGGCGCCATCGAGGCGGCGGCCGCCGCCGCGGCCGGCCTTGCCGGGCCGCCCGACCTCGCCGTCGTCTTCGCGAGCGGCGCCCACGTGGCCACACCCGAGGTGACCCTAGAGGCGATTCAGGAGATCCTCGGCGCGTCCACCTTGATCGGCTGCGGCGCCGGCGGGGTGCTGGGCGGGGGACGCGAGCTCGAGGGGGGCACGGCCGTCGCCGTGTGGGCGGCCTCGTTTGGCGACGGAGGCACGGTGGTCCCGTTCCACGCAACCGCCGAGCCCGACGGCGACGAGCTCGCGATCGACGACCTGCCCGAGCTCGCGGGCGCGAGCGGGGTGATCATGCTCCCCGACCCGTACTCGTTCCCCACCGACCTCGTGCTCGCCGAGCTGGCGCGCTCCGCCCCCGGCGTGCCCGTCCTCGGCGGCCTCTCGAGCGCGCGCACGCTCGACGGCGAGGCCGCCCTCTTCCTCGGCGAGGAGGTCCATGAGCGCGGAGTGGTCGGGGTCCGACTGGAAGACGTCGATTTCCTCCCCTGCGTGTCCCAAGGCGCCGCTCCGCTGGGCCGCGAGGTGACGATCACGGCCGCCGACGGTCACGTGATCCACGAGCTGGCGGGACGACCGGCGCTCGTGACCGTCGAGCGGCTCATCTCCGAGCTCTCGCCCCGGGAGCGCTCGCTGGTCAACGGCGGGCTACTGCTCGGGATCGTCGTCGGCCCCGGCAAGCCCGAGTACGAGCAGGGCGACTTCCTTGTCCGGGGGATCCTCGGAGCCGACCCGGAGTCCGGTCGCATCGCCGTTGGAGCGTCCGTTCAGGAAGGACAGGTGGTTCGCCTCCACGCCCGCGATGCCAAGTCCGCCGACCGCGACCTGACTCGGGCTCTCGGCGTGCGCGTCGAGGCGATGGCTGGCCGACCTCCAGCGGGGGCGCTGGTGTTCTCCTGCAACGGTCGCGGAGAGGGCATGTTCGGAGTTCCCGACCACGACGCCGCCGCGCTCGAGCGCGAGCTGCGGGGAGCCCCAGCGGCGGGATTCTTCGCCGCCGGCGAGATCGGGCCGGTGGGCGGCCGCAGTTTCCTGCACGGCTTCACCGCCACGGTGGCCGTGTTCGCGGGGTGAGGGGCGTCCGGCTCGCGCGTGGGACACGGATCAGGTGCTTCCGCCGCCGCGGGGCGTCTCTCTAGACTCGCGCGCCGTGGCTCTTGTGAACGGCAACGTGCTCGTGACGGGCGCGACCGGCGGCATCGGTCAGGCGATCGCGCGCGCGTTCGCGTCACGCGGCGCGAACCTCGTGCTCACTGGACGCCGCGCCGAAGTCCTCGCGCCGCTCACGGAGGAGACTGGCGGCCGGGCACTGGCCTGCGACCTCGCGAGCCGGCCCGACGTCGAGCGCCTGATCGTCGAGGCCCGCGAGGTCGACGTCCTCGTGGCCAACGCCGCAGTGCCGGCATCCGGCGCGCTGCTCGAGTACGACCAAGACGGAATCGACCGCGCCCTCGACGTCAACCTGCGGGCGCCGATCGCGCTCGCCCGCGCGCTGGCGCCAGCCATGGTCGAGCGAGGCCGCGGACACCTCGTGTTCATCTCCTCGCTCCAGGGCAAGGCGGCGACACCGAACTCGTCGCTCTACGTCGCCACCAAGTTCGGCCTGCGCGGCTTCGCGCTCGCCCTCCGCGAGGATCTCCGCGCCGCCGGCGTCGGCGTGTCGGTGGTGATGCCGGGCTTCATCCGCGACGCGGGAATGTTCGCCGACTCCGGCGTTCGCCTTCCCTTCGGGGTGGGAACCAGGACGCCAGAGCAGGTAGCGGCCGCGGTCATCTCGGCGATCGAGCGCAACCGCGCCGAGATCGGCGTCGCGCCCCCGACCCTGCTCGTCGGCGCCGTGCTGGCCTGCATCGCCCCCGAGCTCTCGGCGGCCGCCAGCCGCCGCCTGGGCAGCCACGAGATCGCCACCGCGGTCGCGGCTACCCAGGTCGACAAGCGCTGAGCGGGCGCCGGCGCACACGCCGGCTACGGTGAACTACGGATCTCAGTTGAGGCTAATCACTGCGCTGCTCTGAGCTGGCGGCGACGATGCCTAGGGGACATGCTGCACGGGACAACTCAGGTCGCTGGATGGACACGACGGTGGGCGTGATACGTGGTCGCATGACCATCCCACGCAAGTTCTGGGCCGTGCTCGCCGTCCTGGCGCCGCTGATCGTGGCAACCGGGCTCGCGGGAGCGCTGGGACTGGCTTCGATGAAGTCCGGCTTTGACCAGGTGTTCACGGACAACATCCACACCAGCCAGGCGTCGACGACCCTGGGCGCCGATCTCGCCCGGGCCGACGAGATCGCCCTTCAGCTCCTGAGCACCACTGGCCCAGCGCAGCGGCTGAACCTGAACGCGACGCTCGACGAGAGCGTCGTTCCCGCGGTGGAGAACGACCTGAGCCAACTGAACCGCCTTCACGCCAACAACTCCCCTGCGGAACGCGCGAGGGTCCAGCGCCTCGTCCGGGGGTGGTCTCAATTCGTCGCGCTGCGGGACACCGGCGTGCTCGCCGCCAAGGCCACGGTCACGGACACTCCCCAGGAGGTCAATCGCCTGGCGACCGGAATTAACGCCATCTTCGAGCCCCTCGCCGGCGTCATCGCCAAGGACGCGGCGACTGAGGCCACGGCCGCGGGACAGGCACACGCGCAAGCTGTGCAGACCTATGACACGAGCCGCCTGCTGATCTGGGTCATCGCCCTCGCCGCTTTCGCGATCGGAACCGGCAGCGTGCTCCTGCTCATTCACAACGTCGTCCCCCGGATCAAGCGCTACTCGCAGTTCGCCGCCGCGGTGGCCGTCGGAGACCTCAGCGATCGGCTCCATCCGCAGGGGTCAGACGAGCTTGCCACGCTGGGGCGGGCGCTCGATGAGATGGTCGCTCGCCGAGTTGCCGGCGCCACTTATCAGGACGTCCAAACCGAGTTCGTCGAAACCCTTCAAGTGACCAACACCGAGGAAGTTGCGCACGACCTCCTCAGGCGCCAGGTCGAACGGTCGATCCCCGGCAGCAGCGTCGTCGTCCTGAGCCGCAACAACAGCGACGATCGACTCGAGGCGGCCACCGTCCTGCCTGCCGACTCGCCGCTCAGGGAGTCTCTGACCGACGCCAAGCCACGCTCATGCATGGCCGTGCTCTTCGCCCGCTCGCACTCTGAAGATCCCGAGCGTGAGCCACTGAGCCGCTGCGAAGTGTGCGGAAAAGTCGGACGCAAAGCCACCTGCCAGCCGCTCCTGGTCAGCGGCGAGGTGATCGGCTCCGTGCTCGTCCAGCATGACGGGGACCTGTCCGGACTGGCCCAGACGGCCCTGCGGGAATCGGTGACCCAGGCTGCCCCCGTGCTGGCCAACCTGCGCAACCTGGCGCTCGCCGAGTTCCGCGCCGCCACCGACGGGCTCACCGGACTCCCGAACAAGCGGGCCCTACACGACACGATCAAGCGGATGGCCGCTCAAGCAGGGCGAACGCTCACGCCCCTGAGCGCCATCGTGCTCGATCTCGACCACTTCAAGCAGATCAACGACAGCTTCGGTCACGGACGCGGCGACGATGTCCTCGCCGCCGTGGGCGCGGTGCTGCCCACCCTCGGACGGGCCGGCGACTTCGTCGGGCGCTACGGCGGCGAGGAGTTCATCGTCCTGATGGCCGACACCGACACCGACGGCGCCGCCGTGGCCGCCGAGAAGATCCGTGCCGCGATCGCCGAGATCGTTGTCGCCGGAGTCGAACGCGACATCACCGCGAGCGTCGGCGTGGCGACGATCCCCCAGCACGCCGGCACGAGCGACCAGCTCGTACGCAATGCCGACCGCGCGCTGTACGTGGCCAAGACCAACGGGCGCAATCGGGTCGAGATCGCCGTCGTGAAGGACCATGAGGAACATCGGTACGAAGTGTCCCGGTGAGCGTCGATCGGGGCGTTGCGGCGCCGCGGTAGCCTGATGGGATGGATGTCGAGCGCACCCGCGCACAACAGGTCGGCCGCTCGGCGGATCTTTGCGTGAGGCGGGCGACGCGCAGCTATGGGATGCTCGCCGGGCTTGCGCCCGGCCGGTCAGTGGAGACGCGGGCGTGGCCGATGTTCAGGCCCGGCATTGCGCGGGAGTATGCCGTATAGCCCCCGGTCATCGCGACAGATCACCGAACCGGTCTTACGGGAATCACGTTGCCCTGATCTCGCTGGACCACTGCCGATCGCGGAGGCGCTGCCGTGGGGGTGCCGCAAGCCGTTCCCCCTACGCGACGGTCTCGAAGCTAGCTGAGTGATTCTATGTCGAGAAGCTCTGAGCGGCTCCGCTCACCAGCTGAAGGGCCACGACAGGCGCGGCCCAAGACACAGGAGACCACCATGCCGAAGTACCTGCTCCTCAAGCACTACCGCGGCGGCCCGGAGCCGCACCATCCCTT
>JALYZL010000484.1 GCA_030948875.1 Actinomycetota bacterium | reverse complement strand
AGCGACGCCGCCACGAGCTCGCGAGCGCTCACCTCCCCCGAGCGAACGAGCCCCGCGAGCTCGCCGGCGGAGCGGAACAGGAGCTCGGACACGAGCGGAAGCTTAGGGTTCCCATCGAGCACCACATGCGTGGCGCTCGACCAGCGGGCAACGTCCTGACCTCGACCGACCCGACCGGCGGCACCCGCGCCTGGAGCCTCGCCCGCCGCGACCGCCGCCTGGCGCTCGAAGCCGTGTCGTGCCCCTCCACGTCGCTGTGCCTCGCGGCTGACGAGGCCGGAAGGGTCTTGCTCGGGACCTCGCGCTGACGCCTGCTTCGGGCGACGGCCATTACGCCCAGCAGCGGCGATCTGGCACCCTGTGCTCGCCACGATCGTCACCTAAGCCACCACTGAGGAGCTGGGGAGGCCACATGAGCGTTACGACAGAAGTTCAGTCCGGCCTCGAGGGCGTAGTCGCCTTTGCCACGGAGATCGCCGAGCCCGACCGCGAGGGTGGGGCCCTGCGCTACCGCGGCGTCGACATCGAGGAGCTCGTGGGCACCGTCCCCTTCGGGCAGGTGTGGGGCCTGCTCGTAGACGGCCATCTCCTCCCCGGTCTCCCGCCCGCCGAGCCCTATCCGCTCAGCGTGCGTTCCGGCGATCATCGCGTCGACGTCCAGGCGGCCCTCGCGATGCTCGCACCGCAATGGGGCTTCCGCCAGCTCATCGACATCTCCGACGAGGCGACCCGCGACGATCTCGCCCGCGCCTCGGTAATGGCCCTCTCCTTCGTCGCCCAGTCGGCGCGCGGGATCGGCAAGCCTCCCGTGCCCCAGCGCGATGTCGACAAGGCCACGCGGATCGCGGAGCGCTTCCTGATCCGCTGGCGCGGGGAAGCCGACCCCCGGCACGTGGAGGCGATCGATGCGTACTGGATCGCGGCGGCCGAGCATGGGATGAACGCTTCGACCTTCACCGCCCGCGTGATCGCCTCAACCGGAGCCGACGTGGCCGCGGCGCTGTCGGGGGCAGTGGGCGCGCTCTCCGGCCCGCTGCACGGAGGCGCTCCGGCTCGAGTGCTGAAGATGCTCGACGAGGTCGAGTCCGACGGGGACGCCGAGCGGTACGTCAACGCCGTGCTCGATCGCGGCGAGCGCCTGATGGGCTTCGGGCACCGCGTCTACCGGGCCGAGGATCCCCGGGCGCGCGTGCTGCGACGGACCGCGCAGCGACTCGGCGCGCCCCGCGTGGAGGTCGCCGAGGCGCTCGAGCACGCCGCGCTCGCCGAGCTCCACGCGCGCAAGCCCGACCGCGTCCTCGCCACCAACGTCGAGTTCTGGTCAGCCGTCGTCCTCGACCTCGCCGAGGTGCCCCCCCAGCTCTTCACACCGATGTTCACGTGCGCCCGCACGGCCGGCTGGTCGGCGCACATCCTCGAGCAGAAGCACGAGGGACGATTGATCCGCCCGACCGCCAGGTACGTCGGCCCAGGGCCGCGGCCGCTGTCGGAAGTACCGGACTGATCGCGGGCGGGCGAGGGCAGGGATCGCGGGTCCGAGGGCCAATACGAGCCGATGTCCGAACGCCAGCTTGATCCGGCCGCGCTGGGCGATCACGTGGACCGTCTCTACCGCGCCGCGTGGGCCCTGTGCGGCTCGCGCGAGGACGCGGAGGACCTCGTCCAGGACACCTTCGCGCAGATCCTGCGCAAGCCGCGCCTGCTCCGCTCCGAGGACGATCTCGGCTACTTGTTGCGCGTCCTGCGCAACACGTTCATCAGCCAGCGCCGAACCGCCGCGCGTCGCCTGCGCACCACCCCGCTCCCCGACGACCTCGATCTCGTCGCCGACCCGTCGGCCGTCTCACCCGAGGCGGTGATCGACACTCAAGAACTGTTCGCGGCCATCGCCGCGCTCCCCGACGACTTCCGCGACGCCCTGGTGGCGATCGACGTGGCCGGGCTTTCCTACGGGGAGGCGGCGCGCGCGCTCCGCGTGCGCGAGGCGACCATCACTACCCGCCTGCACCGCGCGCGCCAGCGGATCGCGGCGCAGATCGATCGAGACTAGCGGCGCTCGCCGGAGGCCAAGCGGAGCAGGACCGTGCTCGGCACCCGAGCCCCGGAGAGGATGCACGTGTGGCCGTGCCGTCGCCAGGTGACGACGATCCGGCCGCCAAGCCCGAGCGAGCGCAGCTCCGTGTTGTTCACGGTGCTGAGCGTCGCGTGGTGGGGCTGGGCGAGGGCCGATCCGCCCACGATCGTGTACGCGATCCACCGGCCGTAGCCGTGGTAGTAGATGGTGTCGAGCACGCGGCCGTCGAGCC
>JALYZL010000445.1 GCA_030948875.1 Actinomycetota bacterium | reverse complement strand
GGGCGCGCCGGGGGCGCAAGGCGGCGGGGAGCGGGCGGGCCGCCGGCGCTGGGCGCAGGAGGTGGCGGGAAGCCCGTTCGAGCGCGTCCTCGGCGAGTCGATCACCGAGGTCCGCGTCGAGCCCGCCGACCAGGGGACCCGGGTGACGATCGAGCAGCGCCAGAGACTCCGGGGCTACTCGCGCTTCGTGGGGCTGGTGCTGGGGCGAGCGTCGCGGACGAGGCTCGAGCAGGCGTTGGAAGGGCTCGAGCAGGCCTGCGGGTGATGCCGTCTCGGGGCGAGCCACGTGAGGGGCAGCAGCTTCCGCGGGGAATTACGGTTGGGCACTGGACGGATATGGCGGGCCGCACCGGCTGCACGGTCGTTCTCGCCCCCTCGGGAGCGGTCGGCGGGGTTGACGTCCGCGGTGCGGCGCCATCGACCTTGGGCACCGACGCGCTCCGGCCCGGGACGCTCGTCGACCGAGTGCACGCAATCTTGTTGACGGGCGGAAGCGCGTTCGGCCTGGACGCCGCCGGCGGGGTGATGCGCTATCTCGAGGAGCACGAGATCGGCTACGAGCTCGCGTCGGTGCGCGTTCCGATCGTCGCGGGAGCCGTGATCTTCGACCTCGCGACCGGCGATCCGCGCGCCCGTCCGGGTCGCGATGCCGGATACGCAGCGTGCGCCGCGGCTACCGACGAGCCCGCCATCGGAGCAGTCGGAGCGGGGACAGGAGCCAGTGTCGCCAAGGGCGGCGACGCATCGCAGGTGCGCCCCGGCGGGCTCGGCCTCGTGAGCGCGAAGGCGGGTCCCGCCATCGTCGCTGCTGTGATGGTCGTCAACAGCGTCGGAGGTGTCTGGGACGACGAGCGCCATGAATGGGTGGCCGAATTCACCGCATGGGACCGCGCTTCCGCGCTCGTGGCCGGGACGAACACCACGATCGGCGTCGTCATGACCGACGCAGAGCTGACCAAGGACCAGGCCAACCGCTTGGCGACCGTCGCCCACGACGGAATCGCCCGCGCGATCCGTCCTTCCCACACGATGTACGACGGAGACACGATCTTCTGCCTGGCCACCGGCGCCGCACCGGGGCCCTATGACGCGGTCGAAGCGGTGGCCGCCGACGCTGTGTCGAAAGCGATCGCGGAGGGCGTCCGAGCAGCGATGCCTGAGCCCTAGCGGCGCGTCAGGCTGTCGACCAGCCTCTGGCGGTTCGGCCATCGAGTTTTCCAGATCTTAGTGGCGACCACGGCCTCCCTACCACGCTCGCCGAGCGCCCGGCCCAGCACGCCCTCGGCGCGGCCGTCATCGGCGAAGTGTCAAAGAACCGTGTCCGTCCTCCCCGACCGCGTCGATGAGCTCGAGCGTGCAACCCAGGGCGTCCGAACCGTCGGCGCTCCGCGGACCCCATCTACCCGATCACTCGCACTGCTGAGGCGGTCAGTCCGCGCGGCGCCTCTGCAACGCCCGCCAGCCCTTCTGCGCCTGCTGTGTCGTGAACCGGGCGACGATCCACACGCCCGCGCAGATCCAGAAGAAGATCGCCAAAACGGCCCACGGCACGATCAGCGGCAGCGCGAGCCACCCCGGTAGGGAGGTCGGGAAGCGCGGGGCGCCGCGGAAATAGGCGCGCATGACCCCTCGAACCTAGCGCGTTTCGACGCAACGTTATGGTCGGATAGCGGAGGAAAGGTTGCGTTCAAGACCGGAAGCCGGCGCGCGGCGGGCCGGGGCAAGAACGCGGGCGAGTCAGAGCCAGATGCCGTCGCCAGCTCAGCCCTGGTGATTTGTCGAGCTTTCTTGCCGGGGTCGCTCCCTGTGGTCGATAGTGGACGGGTGCGCATACCGGGGAGACAGCGGCGTCCGCCGCCCGCTTGCTTGGCGGCCACGATGGTGGCGTTTGGGCTGGCGTGCTCTTCAGCCGCGGGCGCCGCTGCTGCCCCGACCCTTGTCGTCGATGCGGGTGCGGGACAGCGGGCGATCAGTGACGACGGCCGCGGCGGTCAAGGCGACAGATCCCACCGCCAAGGTGCTCGCGTTCTCGGAGTGGGGCTGGCCGACCTACCTCTGCAGCGCCGCTGACGGGATCCAGAACGGTTGTGCGGCCACCTCGCCTGACCGGGCGAAGCATGGCGGTATCCCACTGGTGGAACGGCTGCTGCAGCAGGCTCACACCTACGACCAAGCCCACAGCGGGCGGCTACTGGTACCTGGACCTGCACTACTACCGCCAGGGCGGCGAGACGACCGACGTGACCCGATCGCTGTGGTACCCGTCGTACGTCGACCCCAGCTGGATCAACACGCCGATCGACCTGATCGCGCGGATGCAGCAGTGGGTGGCGAACGACGATCCCGGCATCGGGGACCTCGCTCAGCGAGTACAACCTCTCTATCGACAGCGGCCAGCCGGGCTACGAGGTGACCAACGCGCTGATCCAGGCCGACGCGCTAGGCATCTTTGCCCGCGAAGGCCTCGATCTTGCGACACGCTGGGCGCTGTCCAATGACGGCCCGCTCGTCGACGATGCCTTCCTCCTGTACCGCAACTACGACGGAAATCACTCCACGGCGGGCCTCGCCTACAGGGTGCCCGCGAGGACGGTCCGGCCCGGAGACTTGGTGTTCGTGGTGGTCTCGAGCGTGATGAGGATCTGCTTGTAGCTCGAGACGTTGGTCGGAAGCGGGCCGCTCGTCTTCAGCGCGCCGGCCTTACCCACGCCGGGCCTGACGTAGCCGAGCAGGTGGTACGGCCCGCCCGGGGTCGCGAGCCACACCGCATAGGCGTTGTGGTTGTTGTTGGGCGTCAGGTGGTCGGCTGCCACGATCACGCCGGTCACCTTGCCCTGGGTGACGACCTCGACGACGCCGCGCGCCTTGGCAAATCCGCTCGCCGGCTTCATGATGATCTGGGCAACGGGATGAATGGTCGTCGAGGTGCCCGTGCCCGTCGTCGTCGTCGGCGTCGTGACGGCCTGGCGGGTGGCGGGCGGCTTACTCGGGTTTGAGCTGTTGCTGCCGTTGGTGACGAGGATGACGATCACCGCGACGATCGCAATCAACACGGCGAGGGCCAGGAGGGCCCCTCCGCCGAGCCGAGAGCTCGACC
>JALYZL010000425.1 GCA_030948875.1 Actinomycetota bacterium | reverse complement strand
GCCCCGCCCCACGCTCGTCTGATCGCGGAGCCGTGGAGGCCAAGTCACTCATCGTCGCGCCTCCCGCCGCGAAGGCGCTCCTCGCCACGATTCGGCGGATCGTGGGGCGCTGGGGCCTGGTCGCCGCCCTCGCCGCGCTGCCCGTCTACTACGGCATCCACGATCTCGTGTCCGGGTACCCCGGGTTCGCGAACGGGCACGGGACGACCACCCGCGATTTCTCCTATCTGGGCCAAACGCTCGTCCAGGGGGTCTCCAACGGCGCGATCTGGGCCCTGATCGCGATCGGCTACACGCTCGTCTACGGGATCATCGAGCTGATCAACTTCGCCCACGGCGACGTGTTCATGATCGGCTCGTTCACCGGTGCGGGCTTCTGGGCCTCTGTTGGTCTCGGGCTCACTACCGGCCCGCTCGGGCTCGTGTTCGGCCTGCTCCTGACGCTGATCGTCTCCATGCTCGTATGCGGCAGCCTCAACGTGCTCATCGAGCGAGTCGGCTACCGGCCCCTGCGGAACTCGCCGAAGCTCGCGCCGCTGATCACCGCCGTCGGGTTCTCCTTCATCCTCCAGAACGTCGGGCTGCTGTGGCTCGGCGGCTCACCGGCCGGGCTCCCGGACCTGATCCACCAGAATGCCACCGTATTCCACATCTTCGGCGTCGTGGTTCGCCGCGCTGACGTGCTCGCGGTCGGCGCTACCGCTCCGCTCGTCGTGCTCTTGGCGTGGTTCGTGAGCCGAACCCGTCTCGGCAAGGCGATGCGAGCGACGGCACAGGACCCGGAGGCCGCGCGGCTCATGGGCATCAATGTCGACACGACGATCTCTCTCACCTTTCTCGTAGGCGGCATGCTCGCGGGCGCCGCCGGCCTCGTCTACGCCCTCTATGAGACGACGATCTGGTACTTCCAGGGATTCGAGGCCGGCCTCATCGCCTTCACGGCGGCGGTGATGGGGGGGATCGGCAACATCCGAGGAGCCGTCCTCGGCGGTCTCATCATCGGCATCATCCAGCAGCTCTCGGATGCTCGCATCGGGACGCAGTGGACTCCGGCGATCGTCTTCGGATACCTGGTGATGATCATGGTCCTCCGGCCGCGCGGGCTGCTCGGCGAAGAGACGCGAGAGGCCGGATGAGCGAGCTCCTCGCCCTGCTGCGCGAGTGGCGAGCAGCCGTGGATCGGCGGCTGCCTCCATGGTGGCCACGCGTGCTCGTCGCCGTGGCGATCGTCTTCGGCCTGGTGTTGCCGCTCTTCTTCACCGACAGCAGCAACTTCATGAACAAGGAGATCCTTGCGCTCACGTATGTCGTGTTCGCGCTCGGCTTGAACATCGTCGTCGGCTTCGCCGGATTGCTCGACCTCGGGTACCTCGCGTTCTTCGCGCTCGGGTCCTACACGCTCGGCTGGCTCGGCTCGGGGTTCTTCTTCAAGGCCGATGTTCACATCCTCGTCTCGAAGTTCGTGGGCGCGCTGCCCGGGATCCATCTGAACTTCGTGCTCATCCTCATCTGCGCGGGGCTCGTGACCGCGGCGGCCGGGGCGCTCATCGGGCTCCCAACCCTCAGACTGCGAGGCGACTACATCGCGATCGTGACCCTGGCGTTCGGCGAGATCATCCGCGTATTCGCCCTCAACGGGCCCGACATCAAGATCGCCGGGATGCCCTTGACCGGCGGCGAGCTGGGGATCAGCGGTATCGATGCTCCCAACCTTCCGGGGGTGGGCATGTTCGACCAGTTGCATGTCAAACCTTGGTACTACACGATCTTCGCGCTCGTGCTCATCACCGTGTTCGTCAACCTGCGGGTCCGCGACTCGCGCCAGGGTCGAGCCTGGATCGCGCTGCGCGAAGACGAGGTCGCAGCCGTGTCCATGGGGATCCCCCTCGTGCGCACGAAGCTGGCTGCCTACGCGCTCGGTGCTGCCTTCGGCGGCGTCGCGGGCGCCTTCCTGGGCAGCTACACGACCCTGATCAGCGCCGACCAGTTCCAGTTCGGCTTCTCGATCTTCGTGCTCTCGATGGTCATCGTCGGCGGCCTGGGCTCGATCTGGGGGGTCGTGCTCGGCGCGCTGCTGCTCGCCAACATCAACTACTACCTGCTTCCCGACGTGCTCAACAAGGTGCCGGGATATTTCGGGCTCAACTTCAGTCTCACCGAACTGCAAGTGAGCATCTTCGGGTTCCTGCTCGTGATCGTCATGGTCCTCCGTCCCCAGGGTCTGCTCCCCGAGCGCCGGCGGCGCCTGGAGCTGACCGAGGGGATCGGCGAGACCGAGCTCGGGGAGGCGACACCGTGAGCGTGCAAGCGCCTCCGCCGCCCGCACCCGCGCCCGCACCCGCGCTTCTCCATGCCGAGGGGGTGTCGAAGGTGTTCGGCGGCCTGGTGGCGGTGAACGGCGTCTCGATCGACATCCCGCGTCACGCAATCGTGTCGATCATCGGTCCCAACGGCGCCGGAAAGACGACGTTCTTCAATATGCTCACCGGCCTCTACAAGCCAACCGGAGGGCGGATCGTCTTCGCCGACCGGGACATCACAGGGGCGCGCCCGGACCGGATCACGAAGTTGGGCATCGCTCGGACCTTTCAGAACATCCGCTTGTTCGGGGCCATGAGCGCGCTCGAGAACGTGATGGTGGGGCGCCACGCCAGAATGCGGGCGGGCCTCTTCGGGTCGATCCTCCGGACTCCGCGCGTCCGCGCCGAGGAACGAGCGGTCCGCGAGCGAGCGGCGGAGGTGCTCACCTACGTTGGCCTCAAGCAACGCCAGTTCGATCAGTTCGCGATCAATCTGAGCTACGGCGACCAGCGGCGGGTGGAGATCGCCCGAGCGCTCGCCTCCGAGCCCCAGCTGCTGCTCCTCGATGAGCCCACGGCGGGCATGAATCCTCAGGAGTCGGCGACCCTGACTGACTTCATGCGCGAGATGCGCGACGAGCTCAAGCTGACGATCCTGCTCATCGAGCACGACATGAAGGTCGTGATGGGCGTCTCCGAGCAAGTCACGGTGCTTGACCACGGGGAGAAGATCGCCGAGGGGCCGCCGGCCGAGGTCCGCAGCGATACAAGTGTGATCGAGGCCTACCTGGGAAAGCAGGGCTGATGGCGCTCCTCGAGGTGGACGAGATCCGCACCCGGTACGGCTCAATCGAGGCGCTGAAGGGGGTGTCGCTCACGGTCGAGGAGGGCGAGGTGGTGACCCTCATCGGGTCAAACGGGGCCGGAAAGTCGACCACGCTGCGCTCGATCTCCGGCCTGACGCCCGCCTCGGCCGGGACGATCACCTTCGATCGCGAGGAGATCACCCGGGTGCCGGCACACCAGATCGTCAGCCGCGGGATCGCCCTCGTCCCCGAAGGACGGCACTGCTTCGCGCGGATGACGGTCCGCGAGAATCTCGACCTTGGCGCCTTTCGTCGCCCCGGCGGCTCGGTCGCGGAGGACATGGAGCGCGTCTTCGCGCTGTTTCCGCGCCTGCAGGAGCGCGAGCGCCAGAAGGCGGGCACGATGTCCGGCGGCGAGCAGCAGATGCTGGCGATCGGCCGGGCGCTGATGGCGCGGCCGAAGCTGCTCATGCTCGATGAGCCCTCGATGGGTATCGCGCCGATCCTCGTCCAGCGAATCTACGAGACGATCAAGGAGATCAACGAGCAGGGCATGACGATCCTGCTAGTCGAGCAGAACGCCAACTACGCCCTCGACGTCGCCGCGCGGGGCTACGTGCTCGAGACCGGGCAGGTCGCGCTCGCCGACAGCTCCGAGAAACTTCGCGTCGATCCCGAAGTCCAGCGGGCGTACCTGGGGACATGATCCTCTACGCCGTCAACGGCCAGATCGGAGCCACCGGGCTCTACCTGCTCTTCGTCTGGCTGGCGTCGGCGGCGATCGGATCGTGGCTCACCGAGCGCAAGGGCTACGGCGAGCGTCTCGGCCTCGCCTTCGGCCTGCTCCTTACGGCCGCGGGGCTGCTGCTCGCGCTCCTGCTACCGGGCCGACCGGGCTCGAGCTGGAAGGTCGAGGGGCCGCTCCCGCCGTCGTGGCGCCGCTGGAGGGCCCGGGGGAAGTAGGATCGGCGCGGACTTGGCGGCGCGCCGGGGCCGTCAGTCCGCGAGCGCCGAGCGCAGCGCCTCGTCCAGGTCCGTGTGCTCCCACCGGTAGCCGAGCGTCCGTGCCCGCGCCGGGATCATGCGCTGGCCACCGGTGACGATCTCCGCCATCTCGCCGTACATGGCCCGAAGAGCGAGCCCGGGCACCGGGAGCGCGGCGGGCCGGTGAAGCGCCCGCCCGAGGGCGCGGGAGAACTCGGCGTTGGTCACCGCCCCGGGCGCGCACGCATTGACGGGACCGCTCCAGTCCTCTCCGTCGAGCCCGGCCAGGTAGAGCCCGACCATGTCGTCGAGGTGGATCCACGACATGTACTGGCGCCCGCCGGCCACCGGCCCGCCGACGCCGAGGCGAAACGGCGGCAGCATCTTCTCGAGCGCCCCCCCGCTCGCGTCGAGGACGATGCCCGTGCGCAGCTTGGTCACCCGCACTCCGAGCTCCGAAGCCTTCTCGGCGGAGGCCTCCCAGCCGATGCATACCTCTGCCAGGAAGTCATCGCCTGGCGAGGCATGCTCGTCGAGCTCCTCGGACCCCCGGTCGCCGTAGAACCCCGACGCCGACGCGCTCACGAGCACTAGCGGTCGCGGATCGGCGGCCTCTAGGCCGGCCACGAGGTTCGCCGTGCCCTTGACCCGGCTCGACCGGATCCGCTCGCGCGCGTCGGAGCTCCATCGCTGGGCCACGGGCTCTCCGGCCAGGTGGATCACCCCGTCGCGCCCCGCGAGCGCGTCTTCGGGCGCCCGATCGGCAAGGAGATCCCAGCGCTCGGCGGGCACGCCCAACCGCTCGGTCGCCCGCTTCGGATCGCGCGAGAGCACCTTCACCTCGTCGCCGCGGGCCTTCAGTGCGGCGACGAGGCGAGAGCCCAGCAGGCCGGTGGCGCCGGTGACGGCGACCTTCATCGGGGGGTGGAGGGCTGGCGGTCGCGCTCGATCATGTTCCCGAACGATACGGGGATGGATAGCCCTCGGATCATCGCCCGGGCTTTATGGGGCCGCGTGCCGTGCTTCCGTCTTCGCTTGTGCTTGTGGGGCCGGGTCGGCGTCGACGGTGGCCCGGGATAGACGCTGGGGACCTTGACCACGAACCGGCCGCCGCGGGCGGCCTCGCTTGGCCCGAAGTCGATCACCAGGACGCCGGCCCGGAGCGCCCGGTCCCGTCGCGGGAGGGGCATTGAGTAGCTGAAGCTTCCGCCTTGCACGAAGTAGTTGGGGTTGCGAATGTTGACCTTGCGCCGGCCGATGTGGCCGCGGAGGCCGACGGCGATCACCGCGTAGCTCGGGTCCGAGATTTGGCCCGCAAACAACAGCTGGTGACTGCGAATGCTGGTGCTGAGCGCGAGCAGGTGCGTCGGCGGGCATTGGCTACCGAGGCAGAACGTGAAATTGATGTTCGGCGTCGTCGCTGCCGCTTGTACGATCGCGTGCGCAGTTTCCGGGTAAGCGTTGGTGCCCCCAGTTGGTAAGGCGCTGATCGTCCACGTTCCCGGGGCAAGCCGCATCAGCGTGAAGGTGCCGTCAGAGGCAGTCGTGGTGAAGATGGGGAAGGGCCCGTGGAACATTGACCCGTCGGGCTCGGTGATGCCGGCGCTGATGTCGTAGCCGGCGATCGGCGCGCCGGCGGAATCGGTGACGCGCCCGGTCACCGTGCCGGGGACCTCGGCGAGCTCGACGCCCAGCGACGCCGTCTGGCCGGACTGGACGCTCACCATGGCTGCGTGGCCGGGATCGGGCGCGTTCGGATACCACTCGCTTACGTATGGGCCAATCACACCGTTGGAGGTCCCGGTGACGTTGAAGTACACGAGATACGTTCCGGGTGGCAGGCCGCTCACGATGTAGGTTCCGTCCGGAGCGACGGGGTTGGAGGCGAACTGGGTGCCGAGCTGGGGACCAGTAGCAGAGGCGACAGGCGTTTGGATCTCGACGTCAACTGCCCCCTGCGGGGGAGCCGCTCCGGTGATCCCGTCGACGACCTTGCCTGTGATCACTCCGCCGGCCACCATTCGCGCGTCGATTCCGCCCGTCGTTTGGCCGGCGACGACGGTGACCTGCCCCGCTGTCTTGTAGCTCGGCTGCGCCGGATAGAACTGGCTGACGTAGTTCTGCCCGCACCCCTGGAACGAGATCAGATACGCGGCCGGAGGGATCGGAAACGCGTAATCGCCGTTCGAGTCGGTCTTCGCGCCACCGTAGCCCGAACTCGGAGATGCAGCGCTGTCGGCGCCGACGCAGATGCCCGCCAGCGGCACTCCATTCGTGTCGACGACCTGTCCCGCCACGGTGCCGGTCGTGTCGGCCCGCGCCGTTCCCGCCGCAACGGCTAGAGCTGCCAGGACGACAACGGTGGCGTTGACGCCACGCATCACGGACGCTCTGAACATCTTTCCCTTTCCTCTCGAGCCGGGTCCCGAGCGTCTCCTCCGGGAGGCCAACTAACCTCCATTACGTGGCCGATGAACTCTTCTTGATCGACGGAAACAGCCTCGCCTACCGGGCGTTCTTTGCGCTGCCCGAGTCGATCGCGACCTCGACCGGGGTGCCGACGAACGCGATCTTCGGCTTCGCGTCGATGCTCGTGAAGATCCTCACCGACTATGGGCCGAAGGCGACGGTGGTGGTGTGGGACGCCGGGTCGTCCGGACGCAAGGAGATCTACCAGGAGTACAAGTCCCAGCGCAGCTCGCGCCCCGATCTGCTCCGCGAGCAGTGGCCGCACCTCGAACCGCTCGTCGACGCCTTCGGCTACCGCAACCTGTCGGTCGCGGGCTACGAGGCCGACGACGTGATCGCGTCGATCGCCGAGCAGGCGAAGGCGGCCTCGATCCCGGTCATGGTCGTCACCGGCGACCGCGACGCCTACCAGCTCGTCGACGACGAGGTGAGGATCATGACGACCTCGCGTGGCATCAGCGACACTCGGGTCTACGACCGCGACGGAGTCGTCGACCGCTACGGCATCCCGCCCGAGCTCGTGCCCGACTTCATCGGCCTCAAGGGCGATACGAGCGACAACATCCCGGGCGTCCCGGGCATCGGAGACAAGACCGCCGCCGAGCTCCTCCAGCGCTTCGGCTCGCTCGAGGGCGTGCTCGAGCACATCGACGACGTCTCGGGAGCCAAGCGCAAGCAGAACCTGACCGAGCACGCCGATAATGCGCGGCTCTCCAAGCAGCTCGCGACCGCGAAGCGCGACATCCCGCTCGACCTCGATGTGCAGGAGTTTGTGTCCGCACCGCCGGACCGGTCGCGGCTGCGCGACGTGTTCCGCCGGTTCGAGCTGCGAGACCCGCTGCGCCGGCTCGAGGAAGCCCTGGGCTCCGCGGAGGCTGCGGCGCCGGCTCCGACGCCAGGCTCGGGGAGCGTCTTGAGCGCGCGCGTGCGCGAGGGCACGGTGGTCGACATGGCGCGGATGCCGGGGCAGGAGCTTGCCATCGCCGTGCGGCCCCCGTCCGTCCCCGACGACGCGCTGTTCGCCGCCGACCCGACGTGGCGCTTCGGCGTCTACGGCGGCGGGGCCGAGGTCCTGGCGGGAACGTGCTCCTCGCCCGAGGAGCTCGTCGCCGCGGCGGCCAAGCGCCCGGTCATCGCCCACGACGCCAAGTCGCTGGGGACCGTTCCCACGGTCCTCACGCACGACACCGAGATCGGCGCGTACCTGCTCGAGCCGGCCCGGCGCGCCTATCCCTTCCGCGAGCTGTGCGAGGAGCGCGGGTTCGCGGCCACGGCCGAGGTCGACGACGAGGCCGCCGCCGACGCCGTGCTCCTGCACGCACTGGCCGACTGGCAGCGGGAGGAGATCCGGGGTCGCGGACTGACCGACTTGCTGATCGACGTCGAGCTGCCGCTGGTGCGGATCCTGCGCAACATGGAGACGGAGGGGCTGAAGCTCGACACCGAGCGCCTCGCTGAGATCTCCGGCCGCGTCAAGGAGGAGGCGGACGACCTCGAGCGGGAGATCTTCGAGCTTGCGGGCGAGGAGTTCACGCTCGGCTCGCCCAAGCAGCTCGAGGAGATCCTCTTCGGCAAGCTCAGCCTGTCGCGCAAGCGTCGTGGGAAGACCGGGTACTCGACCGACGCTCGCGTGCTGCAGGCGATCCGCGACGAGCACCTGATCGTGCCGAAGATCGAGCGCTGGCGCGAGCTCACCAAGCTCGCTCAGACCTACCTGGACGCGCTGCCCGAGCTGATTGCCGGCGACGATCGCCTGCACACGACCTTGAACCAGACGGCGGCGACGACGGGGCGGCTGTCGTCGAACAACCCGAACCTGCAGAACATCCCGATCAGGACGCCGCTGGGGCGGGAGATCCGGGCGTGCTTCGTTGCCGAGCCGGGCCACCTGCTCGTCTCGGCCGACTACTCGCAGGTGGAGCTGAGACTGCTCGCGCACATCGCCGGCGAGGACGTGCTCAAGGAGATCTTCCGCCGGGGCGAGGACGTCCACACGGCCACGGCGTGCCGGGTGTTCGGCGTCACTCCTGACCAGATCGACCCGTCGATGCGCTCGAAGGCGAAGATGATCAACTACGGCATCGTCTACGGACTCTCGGCCTACGGGATGGCCGACCGGCTCGACATCCCCCAGTCCGAGGCCGACGAGTTCATCCAGCGCTACCTCGCGGGCTTCCCGGCGGTGGGTCGGTTCATCGAGGAGACGATCGTGCAAGGCACTGAGCACGGCTACGTCTCGACCCTGTTCGGCCGCCGCCGCCAGGTCCCCGAGCTGCGGGCGCGGCGCTGGGAGCTCCGAAAGCAGGGCGAGCGCTTCGCGGTCAACATGGTGATCCAGGGGACCGCGGCCGACATCATGAAGATCGCCATGGTCCACGCTGACCGTGCCCTCGCCGAGTCCGGGCTGCAGACGCGGCTCGTGCTCCAGATCCACGACGAGCTGCTCCTCGAGGGGCCGGCGTCGGAGGCCGAGCAGGTCAGGGAGCTCGTGGCCCGCGCGATGGAGGAGGCGTACGAGCTCGACCCACCGCTGGCGGTGGAGTCGGGCGTCGGCGTGAACTGGCTGGCCGCGAAGTAGGCGCGCCGCGGCCGTTCGCGGCTCGGGTATGTCGAGCATGGCACGATGCCCGCGGACGGGGCCGCGGTCACCCTCCGTAACGGTTGCGGTGTTTCGACCACGTCTCTGAGTTTCGGCGGAGCCGACGGGGAGCCGGGCGAAACTGCCCGAAAATTCGCGTGCGCGGTGCAGCCCCGTGACGCGCGCGTAGCATTTCGGGCGGCCAACGGTGCGTAAACTTCTCGGCCTGGGCGCCGCGGCTATGTGCTCCGCGCTCTTAGCGGGCGCAGGATTTGTGTGTATCGTCGGCTCGCGCATGAAGCTTGTCGGAGGCAATGGGCGCCCTGCCTCTCCGGCAGGAACGGCGGCCAGTTCGGGCGCTGAATCGGAGCGCGCGGTGCTCTCGGTGCGCTCGCCGGTGTTGGTCGGAAGAGAGCGGGAGCTAGCCTTCCTGCACGAGGCGGCGACCTGCTCTCCTGGACTTGCAATCGTTGAAGGCGAGGCCGGGATCGGCAAGACTCGCCTGGTCGAAGAGCTGCTCGCTAGTCATCCGATTAGGGCGCAACGGGTGCTGGTGGGGAATTGCCAGCGCATGCGAGAGCCCTTTCCCCTCGGCCCGGTGATCGAGGCGTTGCGAGGGGTCGGCGGTGACCTGCCGGCGGCGAGGCTGAGCCCGGTCGTGGGGGCTCTTCGTGGCCTGCTGCCCGAGCTTTCAGAGCACCTGCCAACTGAGCCGAGACCGCTCGGTGAAGCGGGGGCCGATCAGCATCGAATCTTCAGGGCGATCTTCGAGCTGCTGGAGGCGCTCGGGCCCGCAGTGCTGGTGCTCGAGGATCTGCACTGGGCCGACGCTGCGACGGTCGATCTGCTCGGGTTTCTCGTCCGCCGGCCTCCCGCGGGCCTGTCGATCGTTCTCACCTACCGGCGACAGGGAACGGAGGCCAACCTGGCGCTGTCGCGACTTATCGCCCGCGCCGCCGGGGGGACGCTGAGGCACCTTGTCTGCCTTGGTGCTCTCGGGCCGGAGGAGGTGCGCAGGCTGATCGGGGCGATGCTGGGCACCGACGAGGTCTCCGAGGCGTTCGCGACGCGTATCTACGAGTGGACGTCAGGCATTCCGTTCGCGGTGGAAGCCGTAGTCGGCCTGCTGCGGGATCGAGACCCACTCCTGGCGGCGACAGGTTGTCCGGGAGGGTCATTCGACGAGGTCGCCGTGCCGCCAGGGATTCGCGATGCATTCGTCGCCCGCCTCGCCGCGCTCGGCCCCGACGCCCGGCAAATTGTCTGGGCGGCTGCCGTGCTCGGCAGCGACGCGGACGAAGACCTCGTGATCAGCGTCGCGAGCCTGCCCCCGGCTCGGGGGGCAAGAGGGCTGACCGAGGCGCTCTTGGCGGGAGCGCTGGAGGAGCGCGACAAAGGCATGTACGGCTTCCGCCACGAGCTTGGCGCGCGGGCGGTCTACGAGTCGATCCGCGGACCGCTACGGCGGCAGCTACACGTGCGGGCGGGTCGTGCGCTCGGGCGGGGGCAGCCGCCGTCGCTCGCGCAGATCGCTTACCACCTCAAGGAAGGAGAGAGCGCGAAGTGGCCGCGCTACGCGGAAGCCGCCGCGACGGCGGCCAGCTCGGCTGGAGACGACCGGCTCGCCGCCGACCTGCTCGAGGATGCGCTCGCCACCGCCAACCTTTCCCGAGCGTCCAGAATCCGCATGGCTCGCGCTCTCTGCGACGCCATAGCGTTCGGCGTCGCATCGAATAACGCTATTCGCATCCTCCGGCGGATCGTCGACGAGGAGACTCTGCCCGACGACGCGCGGGGGGCGTTGCGGTTCTCAGTCTCGATACTTCTCGGCAACGCCGGCGACCCCGTGGGCTCGCGTACGGAGGCTGTCCGCGCGATCGGCGAGCTGCGGAGCCGTCCCGAGCTCCAGGTCTACGCGATGCTGAACCTCGCACAGCCGACCTGGCACATCGAAGGTGAGCTCGATGATGATCTAGCGTGGCTAGGACCGGCGATGGAGACGGCGGAGCGATGCAATGATCCGGTTGCGCGGATCGCTGCCAATGCACAGCGGGCCGTGATTCTGCTCAGCCTCGGTGACAGCGCGGGCTGGGTTGCGGCCCGGGATATCCCTCGCGCGGCAGACACCGTGGAGGAGAAATTTCATCTCCTACGTGGCTATCACGGCCTCGCCATGACGGCCCTCGGTCTCGGCCATCAGCCACGCGCTGAATCGTTCCTGGCCGAGGCCGACCGCATCCACGCCGAGCTCGGCAATCCGTGGTGGGATCTCTGGCTCGGCACTGCTCACGCCTGCTTCGACTGGGCGCGCGGGCGATGGGAAGGACTCGACGCTCGCCTCCGCGATCTCCTGCACGAGACCGCCATGATGCCCGCGCTGGCCACCTGCAACGAGACCACGCTCGGTTCGCTGCTTCTGGCCCGAGGACAGCTCGACGACGCGAAGCGGACTCTCACCTCGGCCCTCGAGACGGCGCGAGACGCGCAGCTTCTCTCTGCGCGCGTCACCGCGGCCGGGCGACTCGCCCGTCTCCACCTGGAGCTCGAGGACCCCGAGGCCGCCGGCGAGGTCGCCAAGCTCGGGCTCGACGCGATGCGACGGATCGGCACCTGGGTGCCCGGCAGGACGGTGGTGCCTGAGGCGACCGACGCGCTCATAGCGTGCGGGGATCTCGCCTCGGCGCGCGCCCTCATCGACGAGTTCACCGCAGGCCTGCGCCGGCGCGATGCTCCCGCGGGCAGAGCCGCGCTGGCCTCATGCCGCGGTGCGGTGGCGGAGGCGAGCGGTCACCACGAAACGGCCGTGCGCCACTTCGCCCGGGCCGAAGAAGGTTGGGCGAAGCTCACCAACCGCCTGGAGGCCGCGAGAGCTCGGGAGCGGCGAGCTTGTTCAGAGGCGTCGGTCGGCTGTATGGACCTGTCATCACGAACTCGCGCGTTGCGCCGCGATGCAGGAGTTCACACGCGGCTGGCGTGGTCATCGTCGCCGCGTTCATGATGGCCCTCTTGTCCGAGCCGGCCCAGGCAGACAGGGCGCTTCCCTCCTACACGGCCGTAGCGTTGAACTCGCCCGTACCGCAGGCCGGCGCGAACTTCGGCAACCATGTGGCCGTGATCGGGGACGTCAACGGCGATGGGGTCAATGACATTGCCGTCAGCAGCGGGGGTCAAGACTCGGGAGCCGTGCCGGGTGTGGGTGTGGTGTGGGTTTTCAGCGGGAAGACTCGCCAGCTGCTTTACACGATCGCGAATCCCGACCCGCAAGCGGGCCTTGGTTTTGGCGACTCGATCGTCGGCATCGGTGACGTAAACGGCGATGGGGTTCCGGATCTGCTGATCTCCGGGCTTTCCACAACGTGTACGTGGGCCACGACGATCAGGGCAAAGTCAACACCCAGCCGTGCGGGACCCCGGAACCGAACGGATGCAACGAGTTTCAGGGTGAGGCGTACATCTTCAACGGCGCCACCGGCACCTTGATCCGCCGCATCGAGGATCCCACGCCGCAGAACGCCGCGTTCTTCGGGCAGTACGCGATCGCAACGGGCGATCTCAACGGCGACGGAAGTCCCGACTTCGTCGTCGCGGCACCGAACGAGAACGTCGGCGTATGTACTGTTAACAGCGTCCCCGGGAAGCCTTGTCCCGTTGGGGCGGCCTACGCGTTCGACGAGCCCAGCGGGTCGTTAGGGTACAACCACACGAGCGCCGGGGACCTCAACGGCGACGGAACCCCTGACGTCCTCGCCTCCAGGTTCATCTTCCCGCCCACCGCCTACGCGCCGCTTCCCCCGCCTGGCGCCGCCGCGTACATATTTGACGGTCGAACCGGAGCCGTGCTCGAAACCCTCCCCGGAATGTCGCAGAACGGCCCTGGCAACGAGATCGCGTCGCCCGGCGACGTCAACGGGGACGGTTACCCCGACTACTTCCTCGGCGGCAGATTATTGGACGGGGGCGCCGGGTTTGGGAGTGGGCAGGTGATTGTCGAGCTTTCGACTCCGCCCCCTGCGTCGCCGGCACCGGGTCCCTCGCCACCGGCTCCCTCGCCCACGCCCCCCGCGGCCCCGGTCGTCACGCACTTCACGCTGACCAATAATCCGTTTGTCGTCAGCGCTGCCTCGACACCTCTGGTCGCCATCGCGGCGGGGCTCACCGCCACGCACAAGAAGGGCACAACGATTACCTACACGGTCTCCACGGCGGCCACAGTGACGATCGCCATCAGCCGGGTTCAATCGGGCCGCCGTGCCCACGGGATGTGCGTCGCGCCGACGCACAAGCTGCGGCACGCCAGGCTCTGCCCCCGGACCTCTTTGAAGGGAATGCTGACGCGCAACAGCCACTCCGGCATCAATCGCGTCCCGTTCTCCGGGCGCATCGGAGCGAAGGCGCTGAAGCCCGGCCACTACGGAGCGACCCTGACCGCTTACGACGCCACGGAAAAGGCCTCAAAGCCAGTCACCATCACGTTCACGATCGTCAAGCATTGACATGCGCGCTCGGCGCATGGCGACGGTTAACGCGTCCGTTCCGAACCAAGAGCCTCGCGCGGCTCGAATCGGCGGCGCAATGTTTCTGCTCCGCCGGAGGGCAGCACCCAGTGAACGCCATGGGGAGACGCCTCCCGTTATCACGGCTCGCGAATTATCCGGACTTGGCTGGGAGTGACCGGTGTCCCGGTTGACCCTCAGGCTTGCTCTGCGACGATGAACTCCGGCAAGTTCGCCGCGTCCTTTGCGTCGCCGCGCCAGCTACCCGAGCGAACATCCTCATCGGAGCCCGCCACCAAGGCACGGAAGTCCTTCTCGGTTCGCCATCGCGAGCAGGAGAAATACGCATCTCCTTGGGCAGGCCGAAGAAGCTAGGAGCGACCGTGGGCGCCGGCTGCACGTGAGATGTTCTCCGCAAAGCGCCGCTCCAAGTCAGGACCGCCGCCTTCAGGCACGTCGATGGGGTGATGCTGTCAGGCGGAAGGCCCCCTCGCGATGCCAGCGGGACTCCGAGCGCAGCTCGTCCGCTCCCTTGGTATGATGATCGTATGAGGCGGATCACGGTCAGCCTTCCCGACGACCTCGTCGACAAGATCAAACGTGCCGCCGGGGGCGAAGGACACGTCAGCTCGTACGTCGCTACGGCGTTGGCTCACTACCAGGAACGAGAAAGCCTCGACGAGGTGCTGGCCTCATGGCGAGCCGAGACGCCCGTCCCCGACGAGGCGCAACGGCAGGCAACCGCCGAAATGGACGGCATCGGCCTCGGCAGTCTGCGCCAGCAAGGCGACCGGATGACCGGGTGAGCGCGCCCTCAACCACCGGGCTCACGCTTGACGCTGGGGCGCTCTTGGCATTGGACCAGCCCAGCAAGGCCGTCATCATGCAGGCCCGCCTGAGCGAGGCGCGACAGCGTGGAGCCTCCATCTGCATTCCCGCCGGCGTCGTCGCTCAGGCCTGGCGCGGCCCGCGGCAAGTCCGCCTGGCGAGGTTGATCAAGTCAGCTGACATCGACATCGCGATCATGACGCTGGGCGTCGCTCGCACGATTGGATCACTGTGCGCGGCCAGTGGTCACGACGACGCCGTCGACGTGCATGTCGCTTTGTGCGCCCGAGAGCGTCACCACGCCGTCGTCACCAGCGACCCAGACGACCTCGCCCGTATCGATCCGACCCTGCAGTTGATCCGCGCGTAGCCGCGTACGGCGCCAAGCGATCCCGCGGCAGGTTCCCCTCACGGGCGGCGGACTTCCCCTTCTCTTACGCGCGGCGGCTCGGCGGCTCGCGACGCGCAGGTCGCGCCCGTGGTTCAGCGTCGGCATCGGTGGCAGTCGCTCGGCAGCCAGTCTGGACCAACGCCGCGGCTGACCGCGGGCGCTCGCTGCGGGAGTCGGTCGCGGCTAGCGTGCGCGCCGGCTCTGCATTCCGCGCGCGATGGAGGTCAGTCGCAGGCCATGGCGAGACAGGAGCGCGCGTCTATCTATTCAGGTGGTGAGTGGCCGTAGGATGGCGTCGACCTCGTCGTGGGCGGGGCTGTCGAGATAGCGATGCTCGGGCTGGCAGAGGTCGAGTGCTCTGCGACCCTCGTGGTCACGAACGCTGGGGTTGGCCCCGCGCGCGAGCAGCACGCGCACGCTCTGCGGTCGGCCGCGAACACGAGTGCCCGGATTCTGCTCTGCAGAGTCGCGCGCTTCAGTGGCCAGGCGGTCACGCTGGCGGCGGTGATCAGCGGCGTCTCCTCGTCGTCGGGATAGCCGTCGACTGGCGCATTCCCCCGTGCAGAGGATGGCTGCTCGAGTGCACCCGGGCAAAGCCGGCGAGCCAGGCGTCGAGGTCGGGATCGGCACACACTTATTCTCTGAAGTAGTGTGGCTACTCACACGCGGCGAACCGCCGCCGCTGAACGAACCCGCTACGCGGCCGCGCGCGCGGCGCGGTTGCTGGGCCCGGCCGGCCCGACGCCGCCCGCCGCGACGAACCGTGGGCGCGAGATGTCGAGGTAGTGGTTGAAGGACCAGTCGACGAAACGCTTGGTCGCCATCGCGCGCAGGGAGGGGGCGAGGAGGCGGGGGCCGACGCGGGGGATGAGGCGCTGCACGCGAAGCATCGAGCGGAAGGCGAAGGCGTGCTCGGCGGAGAAGCGGTGGTAGTTCGCGAGCGCGCTGTCTCGGCTCTGGCGTCCCTCGATCACGCTTCGCAGCTCGCGCCCGCAGGCAAGCCCGAAGTACAGCGCGGTGCGGATCCCCTCCGCGGTCAGCGGCAGGCAGTGACCGGCCGAGTCGCCGACGAAGAAGACGCCGTCCTCGGTCGCGTCGCGGAGCGCGTGGGGGATCCAGTTGCCCTGGTAGCGGACCTTGTCGGCGTGGAGATCGGTGGCGAGGCGCTCGGTCGGCTGGCGGACGTGATGGCGGGGATCGAAGGACCCGATGCCGATGCGCAGCTCGCCGTCGGCGGGGAAGCTCCAGCCATAGCCGGCGGGCACATAGGACCGATCGATCCACACCTCGAGGTCCTCGCCCGATCCGAAGGGATGCACCTCGAGCCCCCGAGAGAGGAGGGCATCGGGGGGTTGGATGTTCTCACCCCCCCCGAGTACCCGCCGCCAGCCGAGCGCGTCGACGATCAACCCGGCGCGGATGTCTCCGCGGTCGGTGTGGACGGTGTCGCCGGTGCGACCGTCGACCTTGGCCGTCTCGAACTCGAAAGTGCCCATCCCGGCGAGCAGGCCGCACAGGGTCCGGTAGTCGAAGGTTGAGAAGGTCCAAGGAAGGTTGTAGCGGACGGTTGTGTGCGGGGTGTGGATGACGAGCTCTCCGAACGTCTGTCGCAACGCCTCCTCGAGCGCCAGCGCGCCTAGCCAGCCGGTGGGGACTGCGCACGCCGAGGTCTGCCGTTCGCCGATCTCGTAGCGGTCCACGAGGAGGACATCGGCGCCACTTCCTGCGAGCTCCCGAGCCACCGCGAGGCCCGCGAAGCTGGCGCCGCAGATCAGTACCTCGCAGTCGCGCTGCAGCGGGGTGCGCTCGCTGCCTCGCTTCGTGGCCCGGGTCGGCATTACCGTGATGATAAGGGCCCCGCACAGTGCCGCCACGGCGCGCCGGGACCGCCGCCAACGGCGCTTAATCGGGCTCGCTGACGGGGAGCCGGGCGGTGGCGGGAACCACTTGACGACCGAGGGGTTGTAACCTCTCGGCTGATGTCTCCTACAACCGCAATGCTACCCCTCTCCGAGCTGCCCGACGCCAAGGTCGTCCCCGACTCGGACGGGCTACTGCTCGAGATCAACGGGCAGATAGTCCCCAACTACGACGCCACCCTGCACCCCTTCCAGGAAGGGGACGTTGTCACCGGCAACGTCGTACGCATAGACAACGACGAGGTTCTGGTCGATATCGGCTACAAGTCGGAAGGGGTCATCCCCGCCGGCGAGCTGTCGATCCGCAAATCCGTCGACCCGCATGACGAGGTCGAGCTCGGTGAGGAGGTCGATGCGCTCGTCCTCACCAAGGAGGACCAGGACGGCCGGCTCATCCTTTCTAAGAAGCGTGCCCGCTTCGAGCGCGCCTGGAGAAAGATCGAGGCGGCGGCCGAGTCGGGCGAGCCCGTCGACGGTCGCGTCATCGAGGTCGTCAAGGGCGGGCTCATCATCGACCTTGGGGTGCGCGGCTTCCTGCCTGCCTCGCTCGTCGATATCCGGCGCGTGCCCAACCTCGATGAGTACCTCGATCAGACCATCGAGTGCAAGGTCATCGAGCTCAACCGCTCGCGCAACAACGTCGTCCTCTCGCGTCGCGCCGTGCTCGAGGAGCAGCGCAAGGAGGACCGCGAGCGTATCCTCGACCGGCTGCAGCCCGGCCAGGTCGTCGAGGGCACGATCTCGAACATCGTCGATTTCGGCGCCTTCGTCGATCTCGACGGGATCGACGGCCTGATCCACATCTCCGAGCTTTCGTGGTCGCACGTCAACCACCCGAGTGAGATCCTCAGCATCGGCGACCTGGTCAGCGTCAAGGTTCTCGACATCGACCGCCAGCGGCAGCGCATCTCCCTCGGTCTCAAGCAGACCCAAGAGGATCCCTGGCAGCGCGTGATCGACACCTACAACATCGGCGACGAGCTCGAGGGGACGGTGACCAAGGTTGTGACCTTCGGCGCCTTCGTCGAGATCCTCGACGGCGTCGAGGGCCTGGTCCACATCTCCGAGCTCTCCCAGCAGCACGTGGAGAACCCGCGCGAGATCATCCAGCCGGGCGACGAGGTCAGGGTCAAGATCCTCGAGATCGACTCCGAGCGCCGCCGCCTGTCCCTGTCGGTCAAGCGCGTGGAGGACCAGGTGCTGCCGGTCAGGCCGATCGAGCCCGTCAGCGGGGACCTCGACGATATGCCCGACCTCGGCCTCTCCGAGGACGTCTTCGCCGAGTCGGCTGGCGCCGACTCGGTTGCGAGTTCGGTCGAGGGCTCGGACGGTCGTGCTGACATTGGCGCCGAACTCGCGGCTGGTGCCGAGACCGTTGAACCTGCGGAGACCGAGCCGTCTGGTGCGGCTGAGCCTGCCGTGGCTGACCCCGTGGAGGCGGACGCCGCCGAT